>JADGOA010000215.1 GCA_017883215.1 Thermoanaerobaculia bacterium
GGCTCAATCGAGATCATCGCTGACGGCGAGAGCGATCGGGTCGATTGGGAGAGCGGCGCGAATCTGCGGTTTGAGTGCATGCAGTGCTTCGGACAGTTTCCCCTGCCGGATGGCGCAGCGGTTGATTTCGCGTAAATGAGTCAGAGATTTCAGAGGTTCGAGATGAAACTGCACTACTACCGCGAGACGGACTCCCTTTACATCGACCTGTCGAAAAGCTCGAGCGTCGACTCGCGGGAGGTAGCGCCTGGTGTGGTCGCCGACTTCGACGCCGAGGGACGGCTCGTCGGGATCGACATCGAGCATGCCAGCGTCGTCGCGGACCTGACGCGGATCGATACCGAGTCGCTGCCGATGCGCAACGACGTCGTCCACGACGAATAGGCCATCGACATTCCTGGGGCGCGGAGCGCTTTGGAGTGCGGCGACCACAGTCGCCGCTTTTGTGTTGCGGGCGGATGAAGAAGAAAGCGGCGACTGCGGTCGCCGCACTCCAAGGCGCTTCGCGCGGTTCTACGCGGGGTGGGGTCCCGGTCGCGCGGCGGGCGGCGGAAGGCAGAAGTTTGGACCGCGGGCGGGGGCCGAGGGACACTTCAAGCGTGGATTGGCCTCATGCTCCGCTTCATCGATTCAGCGACGCACCCGCCGTCTACTTCATTACGGCTGCGACATACCTCAAACAGCACTTCTACCGCTCCGCCGATCGGCTCGATGCCCTGGAGGCACACGTGTTCGATCTCGCGACTCAATTCCGCTGCTGGCTACAGGCGTGGGCGATCTTTTCGAATCATTACCACCTGGTCGTCACGGTCGAAGCGGGTGGCGATTCGTTGCGCCGGATGCTGTCGACACTCCACAAGGACGAGGCCCGGGAGGTCAATCGCAGTGACGGCGTGCTCGGAAGGAAAGTGTGGTTTCAGTTTCGTGAGACGCAATTGACGTTCGAGCGGTCGTGGATGGCACGGCTCCGGTACACGCATGAAAACGCGGTCCACCACGGGATTGTCACCGAGGCGGCGAGGTACCGTTGGTGTTCAGCGTCGTGGTTCGAGCGCGAGGCGCGACCGTCGTTCGCCGAGTCGCTGAAGCGCTTCAAGATCGACCGTGTGAACGTGCCCGACGACTTCGAAGTCCTCGCGCCGGAGTAGCGCGAAGCGCTTTGGAGTGCGGCGACCGCAGTCGCCGCTTTTGTGTCGCGGATGAAGAAGCGTGGTCCCAGCGCTCACCCGCTGCATGGATGCCACCGCTCTGCGGCTCATGAAACAACAGGTCATACCCGAACATCCGGCTTGTGATCCCCTCGGTGGACCGTGTCTTCGCACTATGTTACGAATACGGAAAACCAGGAGGATTGCTCATGTCTCGCTCTTTGATGGCGTCTTCGGCCCTTCTCATCCTCCTCTGTGGAACTCCTCTCCTCGGCGCGGCCATGCCCGCTCCACCACGAGCCGCGGATGCCGGCTCCGCGGGGTGGGAACCGACCGCGAAGTTCGAACCAGCCGCGAGCCCGTTCCTCCTTGCCGCAGGGCGTGGCGTCGTCTGGGCGGGAAGCTACACGTCGAATGATTACGGCACGAGCTGGGTGGCGACGCGGCACGACGGAATCGATCACCAGCTCCTCGACGACATCGGCATCGATCCGAGGGATCCGAGACACGTCTGGGTCATCGACAACGTTGGCTCGATCTTCGAGACGAGGGACGGCGGCGCAACGTACAGCAGGATCATCGATCCGCAACGCGGCAGCGGCTTCCGCTACAGCTCCGTCTACGCGATCGCGGCAGCGCCCTCCGACCCGAACGTTGTCTTCGCCGTAAAGAATGGCTTCGGTATTTTCCGCAGCAGCGACGCCGGCCGCACCTGGACCTTCCTGCCTCGCAGCGAAGTCGACTCCAGCAACTCGATCGCCGTCGATCCGACCAGCGCCGACATCATCTACTCCGGGTACACGCGCAAACCGTTCCAGAAGTCCGCGATGGTCCGGCAGTCGACCGACCGCGGTGAAAGCTGGCGTACGGCACTGGAGATCAAGGACGCGGTGGCGGTCACTTCGATCGCGGTCGACCCGAAAAATTCGAGCAACGTGTACGCCGGCAGTACGGGTAGCGAGGGGGCGCTATGGGTGAGCCGCGACCGAGGATCGAATTTTGAGCGGCTGGCGAGCGGCTTCGATTTCACCAGCGTGCACAGACTCGCCACGAGCCCCTCGGAGCCGGCGGTTGCTTACGCAGGAGTCCTGGGCGGGGGTGTCTGGCGCACGGCCGATCGAGGGCGGAGCTGGACGCGGCTGTCCACGCCGACGGACTCTGTCTCTGCGATCCTCATCGATCCTCGGAACTCGCAGGTGCTCTACCTCGGCGACCGGAATACAACGATCGTCTGGCGCAGCACCGACGGCGGCACCACCTGGACCCAATACTTCGACGCCGGCAGCAGCTTCTATCGCATTCAGTCGGCGGAGCTCGCACCATCCGATCCCGACGTCATGTACGTTTCGGTCTTCGGGCGCATCGGTCCGATGGCGGGAACGCTGTTTCGCATCGAGCACGGCGTGGCGGCACCGACGGCGAGTCAGCCTTTGCGCCCGTGTACCGCGATCGCGGTCGACCCGCGCGACGACCACGTCGTCTATGCCGTGCTGCACGGCTCCGGCGTCAGCAGGAGCCGCGACGGAGGGACGACCTGGCAGTCGCTGGTGCAATTGGGTAGCGGTCTGCCGACCTCGACCGCATTCGGATTCAATGGCATCGCCATCGACGCGGCGTCGCCCGACACGATCGAGCTGTTCGGCGGCTGCGACGTCGGCTTCGACTTTTTTCACACAGGTGCGAGCCCTGCCGACATGCACGCGATCTACCGCTCCACGAATGCCGGCACGAGCTGGACGCATGTCGGTTCGGGCAGCTTCGGCTCCGCCACCGGGCCGGTCAAAGGCGTGGTGCGCGTGCCGGGCCGACCGGGCCTGATGCTCGCGGAAACCGCCGCCGGGCTTCGAGTGTCGAGCGACTCCGGTGCCAGCTGGAGCGCGCCGGCAGGCGGCGTGTCGGTCGTGCAGGCCGCCGGTCTGGCGATGAGCAGCGACGGAGTGACCGTCTATGTGCCGACGCTCGGCGGCGGTGTCCGTACCGGGACCATCAGCAGTAACGGCACGATCACATGGGACGGCGCGAGCACGCTCCACACGGCCATCAGCAACGTACAGCTGCTCGTCCATCCGACTGATTCAAAGACGCTCTTCGCAACCGCGTTTCCGGGTGGCATTTTCAAGAGCACCGATGGCGGGACGTCGTGGAGCGAACAGAACTTCGGCATGGCCAGCATGAATCTCGACGATCCCCCGCGGCAGGGGTTCTACACACTGGCAATCGCCCCATCCAACCCGCAGCGCATGTACGTTGCGCTGTACGGCTGGGGCGTTTACACCTCCGTGGACGGCTCCGGCATCTGGCGGCCGTGCAACGGCGCAGCGGCTGAGATGCGGGGCAAGGCGATCACCTCGCTGCTGGTGGATCCGACGAACGACAAGAAGGTGTGGGTGGCCGCCGAGGACGGCATCCGCATGACGACGAACGCAGGGACCACATGGACCGACGTCAGCACCGGTCTCGCGAGCACCGACATTCGCGTGCTGGTCCGCGCCGCCGATGGTCGGATGTACGCGGGCAGCAAAGGCTACGAGGCGTGGGCGCTCGATGCCAATGCGTCGAGCTGGCAGCAGCTTCCCGCGCTCGCAAACTTCGGCGCGACGTGGCCGATCTGGAATGACCGCCCGCTCTACCAGTTCACGTCACCGCTCTTTCATCCAACCGATTCGAAGATCGTTTATCTCGGCACGTTCCCGTCGGGCATCTTCCGCTCTGACGACGGTGGCGCCACCTGGCGCGAGCGGAACATCGGCTCGACCAACGACGGGCTCTTCTCGCTCGCCTTCCGCCCCAACCAGCCGGACGTGCTCTTTGCCGGCACATACAACGGCGTCAACCGCTCGACCGATGGCGGCGAGCACTGGAAGGCCGCGGACACCGGGTGGCCCGCCGAGCAGTGGGTCTATTCGATCGACTTCGATCCTCGCAATCCCGACGTGATGTACGCCTGCTCGAAGAACGGAGAAAACGAGGGCCGCGGGCGCGAAGACTTCAATGGAACGGTGATGAAGAGCACCGATGGCGGCGCGAAGTGGACCGCGATCACGAAGGGGCTCGACCTGTCGCAATCGTTTTTCGAGATCATCGTCGACCGCAGACAGCCCGACACGATCTACCTGGCCAGCGAGCGCGATGGGGTCCTGATCAGCCGCGACGCCGGCGCTTCATGGTCGGCGTTCAACGAAGGACTCACGTCGCTGCAGTCGATGACCAACGGCAACTTCGTCACCAGCCCGATGGTCCTCTCCAGCGACGGCTACTACCTCTTCTTCGCCGCGGGTGGAGCGGGAGGGGGAGTCTTCCGCCGCGCCGTCGCGACCGGCCCTCCGCGGCGCCGGGTGATGCGTCCGTGAGCGCGACGACCATGAACGTGACGTTGACTCAATGCGACCGAAGCGGAACCGGCCGTTCCGCGCTGTCTGATGGATTTGCCATCGGGAGGGCTCACGTCTTGAAGCGAACCATACTTCTCGCGCTCACATGCCTCGTCGCCATCGCTCCTCTCCACGCTAAGAACCTCCCCGGCTTCGGCGTGAAGCTCTCGGCCGTAGCTGCCGCTTACTGCAATTCGATGGTGTTCGATTCCCACGGAACTCTCTACTACACGACCGCGACGGGAGGCGTCTATCGCCTCGACAACGGCGTGAGCACGAAGCTGGCGCAGGTCGACACGGCTTTCATGGGCAACTCCGGCCTTCTCGGCATGGCGCTCCTCGACGACAACACCGCCATCGTGCACTACACGCAATCGTCTGCCCCTGGGCTGATTGAACCGGCGTGGGAGGTCGTTTCGAAAATCGACCTGAGCAGCGGAGCGGAAACGCTGCTCGCGAAATTGCCGGACGACATCACCTACCCGGGCCGCGCCGTCACGGCCGAGCACCACGGCGGACATCCCACCATCGGCGAGAACGGCACAGTGTGGTTCGGCATCGGCGATTTCTACGCGTTCACGATTTCGGCTGACCCGGCCTGGTACGCCGGAAAAATCATCCGCATCGATCCCGACAAGAAGCTCACCGTCGTAGCAAGCGGCTTCCGCAATCCTTATGGAATGGCGTGGGACCGGACGAACAAGCGGCTGGTCGTCGCCGACAACGGCGACATGGCGAACGATGAGATCAACATCGTCACCTCGAGCGGCGGCTACTACGGCTGGCCGTGCACCGCAGGAAAAGCTCCGCCCTGCGACTCACATCCCGACGCTGTCCGGCCGATCTACACGTTCCCGGAGATCGTCGCACCGACCGGCTTCAAGGCCGTCAACGGCGAGAACCCTTACATGCGCAGCGGTTATCTGACCACCAGCTACGTCACGATGACGATCTACTACTTTCCGGACATCGATGTAAGGCCGGTGCCGGAGCCGATCCAGCTTCTCGGCGGAGAGCCGTACTCCCTCATCGATGTGGCGCTCGCGCCGAACGGCGACATTTACTTCACGAACAGCATGGGCATCTACCAGCTGACGCTGCCACAGCGAGGCGACTGCGATGCCGATGGCTCCGTCACCCTCCGCGACCTCGACGCGCTGAACCGAGAGCTCGCCGACGGCGATCCGCATCGGACGGTCTATGCCCAGGAGGGTTCCTTTGCCGGCAGCTGGGGGTGCGACGCGAACGCAGATGGCATGATCTCAGCGGCCGACCGCGGAGCGCTCGGCGGGCTGCTCCGGCTGCGCATGCGGCCGGTGCGGGTGCACTGATGGATCGGTAGAGGATCACGAGCCGCAGCACGCCTTACTGCTCTGCGGCACCCGATCACTTGCTTTGCAGAAACGAGGTGACGCGCTCGCGATAGCTGTCGCGTTGTGCCTGAATCGCGAGCGTGTGATCCGCTCCCGGAACGCTCCACAGTTCCACTGCGGCGCGGCCGGACATCGCCTCGCGCAGCTGGTCGCCAAGGGAGTGGAGATGGGGTCACATCTCCAGCGGGCGGTAGAAGAGGGTCGTAGTTGTGGATGCCAATGCTGGGTCTGAGTCAAAAGTCTCGTCGGCGGATGGCAGACGCGATTTCAGGGCGCAATCCAGGGTGCACCGGGCAGATCGAGCATCGGGAAGCGGGCAGACGGTTGCGAGTGCAGGTGAGCGAGACACCGATCGCTGGCGACGGGGGTATCACCTGTTGTCAGATCGGCGGTTGCAGCGCGAAACGGCCTCCTCGCCGAAGGACCTCAGGTCGTCGCCGGATGGGCCGGCGCGGGCTTGTCGGGGACCTCAGCCGTTGGG
>JADGOA010000216.1 GCA_017883215.1 Thermoanaerobaculia bacterium
CATCACGTTCTCGATCGAGGAGAACGCGTTCAGAAGGTAGTGAAACTGAAAAACGAATCCGACGCCCCGGCCGCGGAAGTCGGTCCGCTCCGCGTCCGTGAACGAGCTCGTGTCGCGCCCACCGAGGACGATGGTTCCGCTGGTCGGTCGGTCGAGCAATCCGATCAGATGCAGCAGCGTGCTCTTTCCCGATCCAGACGGTCCGGTGATGGCCGTGAACTCGCCGCGATCGATGCGCAGGTCGATGCCGTGCAGAACCTCCTGCGCGAGCTCTCCCTCGCCATACGATTTGTGCACGTCGCGCAGATCGAGAAGTTCTTCGTCAGCCACTGCGGATCACCTCGACCGGATCGAGCCGGGCCGCGCGATGCGCGGGGGCGACCGCTGCAACGAGGCCCGTCGCAATGGCGAGGAGCGCGGACACGACGAACAGATGAAGGTTCAGATCCACCGGGAAGGTTGCCGAGCCATCGGGATTCTTCGCCAGCGACACGAAGAAGAGCGCCAGCGCCGAGCCGAGGCCGACGCCGAGGAGTGAGCCTGCAGCGCCGAGAATTGCGCCCTGGATGAGAAACACGCGGATGACGCGGCGCCGCGACGTCCCGATGGCCCGCAGGATCCCGATCTCCCGCGATCGCTGCACGACCGAGACGATCAGAACGCTGGCGATGCCGAGGGCCACCGCCACCGCCACGAAGAACTGGATCATGTAGCTCGAGCTGCTCTGCGAGCGCAGCGCGATCAGCAGATCTCGATTCGATTTCATCCAGCTGTCGGCGACGAGGCCGGTGCGGTCGGCGATCGCGTTCGCGCGAATCTCCGCCTGAAACGGATCGGCGAGCTTCACTTCGATGGTCGACACGCCGCCGGCCAGATTCAGCAGCGTCTGCGCAGCGCGCAGCGAGACGAACACCCAGCGCTGGTTCAGGTCCTTGTTGCCGGAGTCGAAAATCCCGGTCACGGAGAACACGTCCGTCCGACCGTCCGCCGTCTCCAGGCGCACCTTGTCGCCGACATCGATTCCCAGGTCCTTGGCGAGCTCGGTTCCGATGACCGCGTCGGTGCCGTGGAGCCGGAACGTGCCGCCGACGATCTTCGATGGCATGTCGACGATGCGGACGTACGAATCGTCGTCCACGCCGCGCACGGCCACGGACTTGTTGGCCATTCCCCGGATCGCGAACGCTGCACCCGCTACCGTCGGCGCCACGGCCGTCACCTCCGGCAGACTGCGAATCTCCTTTTCGACCTGCTGCCAGCGGAGGATGGAGCGGAGACGCTGCGGCGGCTTCTGAACGTTCGTGGCCACCGTCATTTCGACCCCGCTTCGCAGAATCGGCCGAACGGCGTCTTCCTGCGGATGCACGACGATGTGCGCCTGTGTGCCTAGCGTACGCGCGAGCAACGACTGCTGCAGGCCGTTGATCAGAGCGGAGAGGAAGATCGTCACGGCCACCCCGACACCGATACCGGAGAGGATCAGCGCCGTCTGAAGCCGCTGTTCGCGGAGATAACGAATGGCCACGACCCACTCGAAGGGCATCTCAGCTCCCGCTCGCGAGATCGGGCCGCACGCGCTCGCCGGCCCGTACGGCGGAGCTCCGCACCACCACGTCGCCTTCCCTCAGACCGCTGGTGATCTCCACGAGGTTGTCGCCCCGGATCCCCAGCGTGACGTCGCGCCGTTCGGTACGGCCTCCCGCGATGGCGAGCACCCATGGGGCTCTGGCCGTGTCGCGCACCGCGTCGGCGGGAACCACCAGCGCCGACGGTTTTCTCGCCGTCTCTACCTCGATCGACAGCGTCATGTCGGTCTTCAGGTACGGCGGAGGCTTCGGCACGCGCAGCTTCACGTCGAAGGTCCCGCGCAGCAGATCGACGTTCGGCGCGATGTACTGCACGACGGCGTCGAAATGCTCGGCCGGATATGCGTCGGCAGAAGCGCGGGCCACCTGACCGACCAGGAAGGCGGCCAGATTCTTCTCATCCGGCTGTGCCAGCAGAAGGGTTTCGCTGTCGAGCGCCATGATCAGCAGCGTCTTGCCGGGTGCGACGCTGGCGCCGGGTTCGGTCGACCGTGTGAGGACCACACCGTCCGCGGGCGCGGCGATGGTCGTCTGTGCCAGCCGCGCTTCCGCGGCGGCACGATTGGCGCGCGCAGCTTCCACCGCCGCAAGCGCGCCGACGGCATCGCTCCCCTGCGCCGCGGTCGCACGGGCCGCTGCGATGGCGCTGTCGGCCTCGCTGCGCGCGATCTTCGCCCTCCGGCTGGCGCTTTCCAGATCGGCGGCTGCAACCAGACCGCTTCTCGCCAGCTCGCCGAAACGCTGCGCTTCGCGCTCCGCCTCGAGCGCGCGCAACTCCGCCTGCTGGACGGCTTCCGAGTTTCGACGGGAAGTGGAATTCTGCAGCGTCGCCAGCCGCGCTTCCGCTTCGCGAACGCTCTGCCGCGCCTGATCGGCCTGGGCGCGCTCTTCGCGATCGTTCAACTGCACCAGCGGTTGTCCGACCCGAACGCGGTCGCCCTCCTGCACGAACACCCGCTCCACCGTGCCGGAGACCTTCGAGCCCACCTCGGACTTCGACTGCGCCAGAACGCGCCCGTTCACCACGGCGGTTTCGATCAGCGGCCGTCGCAGGACACGGCTGGCCGGCACCTTGCGACCGCGGAGCGAAAACGCCGTCAGCCCGACGAGGATGACCACGACCGCCACGACGGCCCACCGGACCGAGCGCCGCTCCAGCCACTGACGCCTCTGCCCCATCGACCCCGAGTCTACACATTCCTGTTTTCGATTCAGTGACATGGGGCGGTCGCTCTGGATTCGACAATTGAGCGACTCAAACGTAGTGATGAACGCGGGCGTATACTCGTCCGCGTCCGGCTCAGCCCGGAAGTCGCTGATCTGTCGACGTGTAAAGGAGTTAGGATGCCGCCGCGAAGCGATTTTCTTCTGCACGCCGTCCCGTCCGCCGCGCTCCATCCTCTGCGCGATCGCGCGATCTTCCCGACCGGCGTCGCTGCGCATCCGGCACTCACGCGCGCCACCGCGACCACCTTCATGCATCCAATCACTTGCAGCAGCCGCGGCAGCGAACTTGCAGCCGGCGCAAACCGGCGGTTTAGTCCGATTCGCGAATCCGCCGCGGTTCACCACAACCGGGTATGAGGTCAATCATGCGCAATTTCCTCCGCCTCTTCGTCGCGTCGGTGGTCGTGTGCCTCTTCGCCGTTCCTGTTGCGCAGGCGCAGTACTTCGGCCGCAACAAGGTTCAATGGGAGAAGTTCCACTTCAAGGTTCTGCAGACCCCGCACTTCGACATCTACTACTACGACCAGGAAGCAGACGTCGTAAACGACATCGGCCGTCAGGCCGAGCGCTGGTACGACCGCTTCTCGCGCGTCTTCCAGCATTCGTTCAAGCGCAAGCCGATCGTCCTCTACGCGAATCCCGCTGATTTTCAGCAGACCACGACCACCGGCGAGATCATCGGTCAGGGGACCGGCGGCTTCACCGATGAGTACATGAATCGCGTGGTCCTTCCGCTCACCGGCGATTACGCGGAGAACGACCACGTCCTCGGCCACGAGCTCGTGCACGTCTTCCAGTACGACATCGCCAACGCGCAGAACAACAACCGCCGCCGCTTCAATCTCGAGAACCTCCCGTTGTGGCTCGTGGAAGGGATGGCCGAGTACTTCTCGAAGGGACGCGTCGACCCGCTGACCGCGATGTGGGTCCGCGACGCCACCATCCACAACCGCCTGCCGGACCTGCGCCAGCTCACGACAGATCCGCGCTACTTCCCGTACCGCTACGGCCAGGCGCTGCTCGCGTACATCGGCGGGCGATTCGGCGACGAGATGGTGGTCCGCTACTTCCTTGCGGCTGGCATGGTCGGGGTCGAGCCCGCTTTCGAGCGCGTCCTCGGGCTGACGCCCAAGCAGCTGTTCAACGACTGGCAGGAATCGGCGCGCGAGCTCTACAACCCCGTGATCGCCACCCGGCCGTCAGTACTCGGACGCCCGCTCCTGGGGACGAAGACGACCCGCGGCGACCTCAACGTCGGGCCGGCGCTGAGCCCCGACGGCCGGTACATGGCCTTCCTCTCCACGCGCGAACTGTTCGACATCGACCTCTTCCTCGCCGATGCACACACGGGCCAGGTGATCCGCCGCCTGGTGTCGACTGATCGCAACGCCCATTTCGACGCCCTGAGGTTCATCGACTCCGCAGGCTCGTGGTCGCCGGACTCGCAGCGCCTCGCGTTCGTCGTGTTCGAGAAGGGCGACAACTATCTCGGGATCGTCGACGTGGGGTCACGGCGCGTGAAGAACATCCGCGTCCCGGGACTCGATGCCATCAACAACATCGCCTGGGCACCCGATGGAAACCGCATCGCCATCTCCGGGCAGAAGACCGGCGTGACCGACCTGTTCATCTACGACATGGACGCGAACACGGTGCGCCAGCTGACCAACGACAAGTACGCCGATTTCCAGCCGGCCTGGTCGCCTGACGGCCGCCAGATCGCCTTCGTCTCCGATCGCGGAGCGGGGACGAACCTCGAACAGCTCCGTTTCAACTCCATGCAGATCTCGGTGATCAACGTCGACACCGCAGCGGTGCGCACGCTTCCGCTGTTCGGCAACGCCAAGAACATCAACCCGTCGTACTCACCCGACGGCACCTCGCTGTACTTCATTGCCAATCCGGAAGGCGTCGACGACGTGTACCGCTACGCGTTTGCCGATAACCGGATCGACCGCGTCACGGCCGTGCAGACCGGCGTCGGCGGCATTACGGAGATGTCGCCCGCCCTCACCGTCGCCTCACGCACCGGCGAGCTGGCTTTCTCCGTGTACGAGAACGACGCGTACAACATCTACACGCTTCCGGCTGCACCGGCCGGTACACTCGTCGCTGCCACAGCGGGCACCGAGTCGCCACGCGCCGCAATCCTTCCTCCGCTGCGCGCGACCGGCAGCGAGATCACGGCGTTCCTCAGCAATCCCACCGAAGGATTGCCCCCGGCGGATACGATCTTCACCGAACGCAGCTACAGGCCTTCGCTGCACGTCGCCTACGTAGGACCTCCGACCCTCGGTGCCGGGGTCAGTCAGTATGGCTACGGCGTGGGTGGAAGCGTCAGCGCCTGGTGGAGCGACATCCTCGGCCAGCACAACATCGGGATGACACTGGCCGGGACGGGCACCGGCGTCGGCTCAATCGGCGATCAGATCGGCGGCGAACTCTTCTACCTGAACCAGCAGAACCGCTTCAACTGGGGTGCCGACGTCACCCACATTCCGTATGTCGCGCAGGCGGTGGGCTTCTCGCCCGGGGTCAACATCGGCAACGGCCAGATCGCCGACGTTTACGAACAGATCACGCAGATTCAGACCATCGACGACGTCTCGGCTCTGGCTCAGTATCCGTTCAGCCAGACCCGCCGTATCGAGTTCGAGGGTGGCATCCAGCGCTACAGCTACAAATTGGAGAGCGAGATTCTAGCGGTCGATCCGTTCAGTGGGCAGATCATCAGCGACACGCGTGGGCACCTTCCTGGGGGTTTCAACCTCAGCATGGTGAAGGCGTCGGTCGCGTTCGTCGGCGACAGTTCGGTCTTCGGGTTCGTCTCACCCGTTCGCGGAACGCGCTACCGCTACGAGATCGACGCCCTCAGCGGCGATCTCAAGTTCACGACCGCACTGGCAGACTGGCGCAAATACTTCTTCCTGCGTCCCGTGACGCTGGCAGTTCGCGGCCTCCATTACGGCCGGTACGGCACCGACGCCGAGAATCCGAACCTCTCCCCGATCGACCTCGGCTACAACTGGATCGTGCGCGGCTACGACGGGGTCAGCCTCAACGAGTGCGTGGCCACTGCCACGAGCCAGTGCCCCGTCTACGACCGCCTGATCGGGTCGCGCGTGGCAGCCGGCAGCTTCGAACTCCGCGCGCCTCTCCTGGGGACGAAGCAGTACGGTCTGATCAACGCCCCGGCGGTGCCGACCGAACTCGAGGCGTTCCTCGACGCCGGCACGGCCTGGAGCTCCGGCCAGCATCCGAAGATTCAGTTCAAGACCAACACCCCCGAGCGGGTGCCGGTCGTCAGCGCCGGCGTCGGCCTGCGCATTCTGCTCAGCTACATTCCGATCGAGATCTACGCCGCGAAGCCGTTCCAACGCCCCGGCAAGAACATCGTCTACGGCTTCAACATCATCCCCGGCTGGTAGCGCGCGATCTTCTAATGACACGCGCCAAGCCTGTCATCCCGAGCTGCCGAAGCCGCGGAGCGGCGGAGGACAGCGAGGGATCCCCCGCACTCCCAGGGGTGGCGGG
>JADGOA010000217.1 GCA_017883215.1 Thermoanaerobaculia bacterium
ACCCCACTCCCCTTGCATCCCCTCGCCCCGCGGACGTTCGCTTCACGCGGCTGCACGTCCAGCGCCGCGGGGCGAGGGGACCGACCCCGCCAATTCGTTGACCATCTGCTGTCAAGTTCGCGCGCGTACGCTCCAGATCCCTCTCTCCCTCCGGGATGACACCGGCCTCATGCCGAGGCCAAACTCCAGCGGCGCGCCGCAGCCGTGCCCTACTTCGACTCGACTGCTTCCCGCAGTTTCTCGGCCTGGAAGTTGCCGATCAGCGGCTCGACGAGGACGTCGAGATTGCCGTTCATGATGTCGGGCAGGTTGTGGACCGTCAGGCCGATGCGGTGATCCGTGACGCGGTCCTGCGGAAAGTTGTACGTGCGGATCTTCTCCGAGCGGTCGCCGCTGCCGATCATTCCCTTGCGCGTCACCGACAGCTCGGCTTCGCGTTTCGTCCGCTCGATGTCGTAGAGCCGGGCCTTCAGGACTTTCAGTGCTTTCGCCCGATTCTTGATCTGCGACTTCTCGTCCTGACAGGAGACCACCACTCCGGTGGGAAGGTGTGTCATCCGGACGGCGGAGTAGGTGGTGTTGACCGACTGTCCACCCGGACCTGACGAGCAGAAGGTGTCGATCCGCAGATCCTTCTCCGCAACCTGGATGTCGATGTCTTCCGCTTCCGGCAGCACTGCGACGGTGATGGCGGAGGTGTGAATGCGCCCCTGGGTCTCGGTCTGAGGGACGCGCTGCACCCGGTGGACGCCGGACTCGAATTTCAGCCGGGAGTAGACCCTGTTGCCTTCGATCTGGAGCGTGGCGTCCTTGATCCCGTTGACGGACGAGTAGTTCGCATCAGTGATGTCGCACTTCCACCGCTTCATCTCGGCGTACCGCATGTACATGCGCATGATCTCGGCGGCGAACAGGGAGGCCTCGTCGCCGCCAGTGCCGGCGCGGATCTCCACGAAGACGTTCTTCTCGTCGTTCGGATCCTTCGGCTGAAGCAGGATCTTCAGCTCGTTCTCGAGGAGCGGCTTCTTTTGTTCGAGGTCGGCCAGCTCGATCTCGGCGAGCTCGCGCAGCTCGTCATCGCCCTTGAGCGCCGACAGCATCTCCCGCGTGTCGGCCAGGCCCTTCCTGACGTTCTTCAGCTGGCGGTATTTCGCCACCACGTCCTCGATCTCGGAAATCGCCTTCATGGCCTCCCGAAACTGCGCGACGTCCGTGGCGACGGACGGATCCCCGATCTTCCGCTGCAGCTCGTCGTAGCGGCGTTCGATGTCTTCGAGTTTGTCGTGCATGGCCTTCCTACCTGCCCAGTTACTCAGTTGCTCAGTTGCTCAGTTGGCAGCTCGTCGTGTAGCGGTAACTGAGCAACTGAGCAACTGAGTAACTGAGTGACTGAGTAACTCCCCGTAAAACACAAATGGGAAGACGCAGCTTGCGCCTTCCCACGAGTCGATTGTCCGATGCTTCGCTAGGCCACAGCGGCTTGTTCGGGCTCGACGGCGTCGTACAGCAGCGCTTCCTTGAGGGCGATGATCGCGATCTCGAGCTGCTTGTCGTCGGGTTCATTCGTCGTGATCCGCTGCAGCCAGAGGCCCGGCTGGATCAGCATCCGGCAGGCGCCGTTGTCGAGGTGGCGCGCCGAGAAGCGGATCACTTCGTAGGCCAGGCCGGCGATCAGCGGAATGAGCACGACGCGCGCGCCGAACTTGATCGCGAACGGAGCCGTTGACGGCACCAGCGAGAAGACGGCGATGGAGATCGCCATCACGAACATCAGGAAGCTCGTCCCGCAGCGCGGATGGAGCGTCGATTTGCCGCGTGCGTTCTCGACCGTCAGCTCTTCGTTCGCCTCGAACGTGTAGACAGTCTTGTGCTCGGCGCCGTGGTACTGGAACACGCGCCGGATCTCGTCCATGAACGAGATCGACAGGATGTAGACGAAGAAGAAGACCGCCCGGATCACGCCGTCGATGACGTTGTAGGCGAAGTTGCCCATCTGGGGCGCAAGATAGTGCCGGATCAGGTTGGTCAGCCCGAGCGGCGCCAGGATGAAGACCCCGATCCCGAGTAGAAGCGCCACGAGCATCGAACCGGCAACGGCCCAGTTCGACATCTCCGGCTCCCCCTCTTCGCCTGCCGTGGCGACGCTCGCCGAATAGTTCAGCGCGCGCATGCCGAGGATCAGCGACTGGATCAGGACCACGGAGCCGCGGAGCACCGGAAACCTGAGGAACGGGTACTTCTTCGTGACCGAGACGAGTTGATCCTTCTTGATCGCCACTCCCCCGTCCGGCTGCCGGACGGCCACCGAATAGCCGGTCAGCGAGCGCATCATCACACCTTCGATGACCGCCTGGCCACCGATGAGCATGTCGACGTTTCGGTCCGAACCCGACGGCATGGACGAGGTGAGCCCGTTCGTCACCGCCCCGAAGGTGCAGGTGATGAGCTTTGCGGCTCCGGTCCAGCTCTGTGTCAGGGGGTTCATGGTGTCGATGGAGGGGTATTCAGATAACTGTGTGGCACTTAACTGTGTGGCACAGACACTCTTGTCTGTGCCCCCACCTGCAGCACAGACAGAAGTGTCAGTGCCACAGCGTCACTTCGCTTTCGGCGCTGCCTTCTTCGCGTAGCGCGTCTTGAAGCGGTCGATACGGCCTGCCGTGTCGACCAGCTTCTGCTTGCCGGTGAAGAACGGGTGGCACTTCGAGCAGATCTCGATGCGCAGCTCTTTGCGGGTCGATGCAGTCGTGAAAGTCTCACCGCACGCGCAGTGAACCTGGACCGGCTGATATTTCGGATGAATGTCTGGTTTCATGAACTTACCTCAGATTTGAGTGTGGCTCGGATGAAGCAAAACGGGGAGTATAGAGGAAAAATTGCGCCTGCAAACGCGTGGTGTCCTGAGCCGGCGGCGCAGCCGGGCCATTGGCGCATCGAGGTCAGAGGTCAGGGGTCGGAGGTCGGGGGTCGGACGCACGCATGTCCGATCTGGCCTCCGACCCCCGACCCCTGAGCTCCGACCCCCGATTCTGCTACTTCGCGCCGAACAGTTTGACGATCCAGAAGGTCACGGCGCCGATGGAGGCGGCCATCGGGATCGTCAGGACCCACGCCCAGACGATCTGGCTGGCGACGCCCCAGCGGACGGCCGACAGCCGCCGGGTTGCGCCGACGCCGACGATCGCGCCCGTAATCGCGTGCGTGGTCGACACCGGAATGCCGAAGCTCGTCGCGGTGAAGATGGCGATCGCGGCACCGCTCTCAGCGGCGAATCCGCTGACCGGCTGCAATTTCGTGATCTTGGAGCCCATCGTGTGGATGATGCGCCAGCCGCCGGCCAGAGTGCCGAGACTGATCGACGCGTGTGCGGCGAGAATGACCCACATCGGGATGTCGAATGTCTTGATGTAGCCGGCGGTGAACAGCACGCCGGCAATGATACCCATGGTTTTCTGCGCGTCGTTCGTCCCGTGGCTGAGGCTGAAAAGCGCCGCCGACACCAGCTGCAGCCGCCGGAACCACTTATCGACCCTTTTGGGTACGAAGTCGCGGAAGATCCAGAACGTCGCGGTCATCAGCCCCAACCCGGCGATCATGCCGATCAACGGCGAGAGGATGATGAACACCAGCGTCTTGGTCCAGCCACTCGGGATGATGACGCTGGGACTCATCGCGCGTGCGACGGCGGCTCCGGCGTATCCGCCAATGAGCGCGTGCGAAGAGCTCGTGGGCAACCCAAAGTACCAGGTGATCAGATCCCACGTGATTGCACCCACCAGGCCGGCGAAGATTACGCCGAAGGTCACGGCCGACATGTCAATCATGCCGTGGCCGATGGTCTTGGCGACGGCGGTACCGAACCCGAATGCGGCCACGAAGTTGAAAAACGCGGCCCAGATCACGGCTTGGCCGGGTGAGAGCACGCGCGTCGACACGACCGTGGCGATCGAGTTCGCCGCATCGTGGAAGCCGTTGATGTAGTCGAACGCCAGCGCAACGGCGATGAGTCCGACGACGATGAGGAGCTGCGTCGACATCAGCTGTGCTTGACGACCACGTTCTCGAGGAGATTGGCGACGTCTTCACAGCGATCCGTCGCCTCCTCGAGCAGGTCGAGTATCTCTTTCCACTGCATGATGACGATGGCGTCCCGCTCCTCGTCGAAGAGCTGGCCGACGGATTTCATGTGAATTCGGTCCGCTTCGTTTTCGAGGCGGTTGATCTCGACGGTCGAGGGGAGAACGCCGTCCCGCTTCTCGAGAGCCTCGATACCTTTGCGCAGCTCGTCGCATTGCGCGGCGATGACCACCGCCAGCTCGCGCGCGCCGGGACGGATGGTGGTGATGCGGTAGAGCGGAATCAGGGCCGCAGCGTCGTCGATGGCATCCATGACGTCGTCGAGTGTGCGCGCGATCTCGTGAATGTCTTCACGGTCGATCGGCGTGACGAACGTCTTGTTCAGGCGCTGGATGATGTCGTGCGTGAGGAAGTCGCACTTGTGCTCCGATTCCTTAATCTCGTGCACTTTGTCGACGTCGGGCGGCTCATTGGCGAACAGTTCCTGTAGTAGGCGCGCGCCGACGCGAAGCTGGTCAGCGAACGCTCTAAAGTCGTCATAGAACTTCTCTTCGCGGGGGATGAGGCTGAATCGAGCCAAGGTAACCTCCGAAGGCGCCGCGATTCTATATCACCGCGCTGAGGCAGTAGTGGGCACCGCCACCCCCTCCTCGAATAGACTGTTGACGAGGGAATTATGGCCAGTTCGAGCAATTCACACGACGAAGACGCAAAAGAGTCGCGCGACCGGCTGATCGTGCTCTTCCGGCACGGTATCGCCGAGGACCGCTTGGCCGACAAACCCGACGCCGAGCGGGTGCTCACGCCCGATGGACATGCGCGCATGATGAAGGCGGCGGGCGGCCTCGAGCGCGCCTTCCCGAAGGCGCAGGTGATCTACTCGAGCCCTCTCGTGCGCGCCGTCCAGACCGCGCAGTGGATTGCCAAGGGCTACCGCTCGCGGATCAAGGTGACTCAGACCGACGCCCTTGCCCCCGGAGCCAGGCCCGAGGATTTCAAGGAGCTGCTGCGCACGATCGCGGAGCGGCGCATCATCGCTGTCGGCCACGAGCCGACCTTGACCCAGGCCGCCGCCGCTCTCCTCGGGCTGACGAGCGATGCCGGGGGGCTGGAGCTGAAAAAGGGCGGCTGCTACGCGATCCGCATCCACGCCGATGGCAGGGGAGTCCTCGACTGGATGCTCTCGCCACGCATTCTGCGAAGGCTCGCCGAGTAGGGCACGGCCCCGCTGAAAGGGGCATGAGGCATGGGGCATGGGTTGGCACACTCATGCCTCATGCCCCATGCCGGGCGTGTCAGTGGTTGACCCCAGCGTTTCAACTCACCGGCAGCCGGATCGTGACCTTCGATCCCTTTCCTTCTTCGCTGTCGATGTTGATCGAGCCGCCGTGCGCTGCCACGATCGCTTTCGAGATGTAGAGGCCCAGTCCGAGCGTTCCGCGGCTACGGCGAGTGCCGAATGGTAGCAGATCGTCACGTGCGAAAAGCGGGCCCGACGGTCGTCGCAGCGCCGTGTTTACGACTCGAAACGGAGGGCGGACGCGCTCGTGGCCTGGAGGTCCGGAAGGCGAGAATCAGATCTGGACGAGCCGGTAAATCGACGCCGCGGAAGGGATGCAGGTTTTCGATTCGAAGATGACGAAGCCCCTGATGAACGTGCTCGGGATGTGCTCGACGGCGTCGTCGGACGTGAACGTGAGCGTCCTGTCGGGCTCTCTCAGCGCCGATGCGAGCGAATCCCGCGTCGCGGAACCGCAGCCGGCGACGACCGAGCGGCCATCCTTGAGGACGAGCCACACCAGTCCGTGCATTTTATGTTGCCTCCTCCGAACGCATCCATCGTATGGATATCCACCGGCTGCCGCCGTGAGGCAGCTCACGGGGAGCGCAGTTGGAATGTGAGGTGGCTCACGAACCGGAGACGGTCCGCGGGCAGAAGACCGCGGCCCGCCGTCTGCGGTCGACCCCTCCCGCGGGTCGATCCATAACTACAATGCTCCCCTATGCCCAAGCGCACGTTCGACGATCTCGTGAATCTGATGAAGACCCTCCGCGCTCCCGGCGGTTGTCCGTGGGACCGCAAGCAGACGTTGCCCGACCTCAAGCCGTACGTGATCGAGGAGTCTTACGAAGTCGTCGATGCGATCGACCGCAACGATCGTGCCGCGCTCCTCGAAGAACTAGGCGACTTTCTCCTCGAAGCCGTCTTCATCGCCGAGATCACGCGCGAAGAGGGAAGCTTCGACATCTACGACTCCATC
>JADGOA010000014.1 GCA_017883215.1 Thermoanaerobaculia bacterium
CGATTGCTGCGCCCCCTGTTCCACCCGCCGACGGGCGGCGTCGGATACGTCACGATCAACGGCTACCCGAAGGGTTACGACTACGCGCTCGTCGCTCTGCTGGCGCTCGGTGCATGCGCCGGCGCAGTTCTCGCGACGTGGATTCGCCCCGCGGACCGCGCGGTCACGTTGGGTGATGTTCCTCAATGGCGCCGCGTTTACGTCGTCGCGGGCTCACTCGTCGTCTTCGTGCTCATGCTGTTCATTCACGATCACCCCTACGTGCTCATGGATCCATTTCACGAAGGGGAGCACCTCACGCCGGCGTTTCTGCTGACGAACGGCGAGCGGCCGTATTCGGACTTCTTCGTTCTGCATGGCCTCGGAGCCGACGGAGCGCTCGACGCGCTGTTCCTCGGCGATCCTCCGTCACCGCACCGGACCCGACGTGTCGAAACTTTCCTCGATGCTGCCACCCTCGCGCTGCTCGTGCCGATTGCCGCAGAAGTGTGCGCGACACCTGCGGGCGTTGCGATTGCCGTCTTCGCGTCGCTTTGCGCAGTCGCGGCCGGGCAATTGCCTGTTTTTCCGTACTACCGCCTCGCGCCAATGTTGCTGGCGACGCTGGCTCTGCTGCGTTATGTGCGGCGCGGCGGCGCCGGAGCGCTGTTCGTGGCGTTCAGTGCCTCGACGCTCGGTATTCTGTGGAGTCTCGATACGGGCTCGTACGCGCTCGCGGCGACGGCGGTGATTTTCGGCGCGGTGCGCATTACGAAAAGCGAAGCCGCGCCCCTGTCGACTGGTCGCGTGCTGCTCATTGCAGCGATTGCGCTGGCGATGCCGTTCGCGATCCTGCTGGCACTCGGTGCCGGCGTGCGTCAGTTCCTCGTCGACTCATTTGTGATCATCCCCGGATCGATCGACGCGGTCTGGTCATTGCCCGCGCCGCCGGCGCCAACACTCAGCGAACTCTGGCGATGGCTCGATTCCGAGTCGGCGCGGTTCTATCTTCCTCCGGCGATCGATGGCGCCTTCATTGCGCTTGCTGTCTATTCGTATCGTCGCGGCGAACGCGCTGCGGCGGCGCGAGTATTCGTGGTCGCGGTGGCCTCGCTCCTCGTGTTCAGGACGGCCACGGGACGCGTGGCGTGGAGCCACACGCGGTATGGCGTCCCGCTCTTCGGTATCGCCGTGGTCGCCTTCGTCGTCGAGCCGCTGTGGCGGACGCGCAGGCGAGTGCTTGCGGTCGCCGCCGCCGTGCTGCTGGCCGTGCTGGTGGAATCGCGCGCGAACGTCGTCGCCGGCGCGAAGCTGCTGTCGGGTTGGCATGGCCGGCAGAGCCATGCCGGTCTCGTGGCCTATCCCTTCAAGACCGGGAAAGGCATCTACACGACGGCTGAGAATGGGGCCGACCTGGCGGCGCTCAACGGCTTTGTCGAGAGCGTCGCCGCGCCGGGCGCGACGATTCTCGATTTTTCGAACGAGCGCGCTTTGTACTACCTGCTCCAGCGCAAGCCGCCCGTACGTTGTTTCGACATCGCGATGTTGTCGGCGCCGGCACTCCGCGCCGAGGCCATGCGGCAGCTCGATGAGCACCCTCCGGCGTGCGTGATCCTGAAAGGAATCGAGGCCCTGGGCAGCTTCGATGGGGTACCGAACGACGTTCGCGTTCCCGAGCTCGCGCGCTGGATCGATGCGCACTACCCCCGGCGCGTGCAGATCGGACGTTTCGTCGTCGCAGCCCCATGATCGTCGCGCAGCATGCGGCGCGACCTGCTGCCGCGGCTGCCTCGAGAAAGTGCACGAGATCGCGCGCGGACACCGGCTCACTGCGGAAGAGCGCCGTTACGTCGTGAGCGTCATCGAGCGTTGCTCCGCGAATCACTCGCGTAAACTAGCCACATGCCGACGCACATTCAGCGCCCCTCCATTGTCCGGGCGGCCGGAAACAAGCCGAAGATCATCGAAGAGCTCATCGGACGCGTGAACTCTCAGACCGCCGCGCTCAGCGTCGCCAGGATGAGGAGTCCCGGCGGGTGGGTCGAGCCCGGGCAGACGCCTGAGTTCGACGAGTACACCGTCGTTCTGAAGGGGACCCTGCGCGTCACCTCGCGCGATCGATCGATCGACGTCGACGCCGGCGAGGCGGTGATCGCTCACGCCGGAGAGTGGGTGCAGTACTCCACTCCCTCGCGCGATGGCGCGGAGTACATCGCGGTGTGTCTGCCGGCCTTCGCGCCCGACATCGTCCACCGTGATCCGGTTGCCTGAGGCGACGGCGGACAGCGATGTCGACGATTGTTCTGAGCGAAGCCGCCGTGCATGAGCTGCTCACGATGCGCGACTGCATCGGCGTGATGGAGGAGGCGCTCGTCGCGGTGGAGCGCGGCGAAGTCCACCAGCCGTTGCGCCAGCTCGTTCGTGCGCCGGACGCAGCCGGTTTTCTGGGGTTGATGCCGGCCTATCGCGGCGGAGAGACGCCGATGTACGGCCTCAAGGAAGTCTGCGTTTTCGGCAGCAATCCCGCTCGCGGGCTCGATACCCACCTCGGGGCCGTCCTGCTGCACAGCGGTGAGACGGGCGAGCTTCTGCTCATCGCCAGTGCCTCGGCCATCACCGCGATCCGCACGGCGGCGGTCTCAGCCGTAGCCACGAGGCTGCTCGCCCGCGAAGACGCGTCCACCCTGGCGGTCATTGGAACGGGCGTCCAGGGGCGGGCTCATCTGGAATCGATCCCCCTGGTTCGGCGGATCCGCGAGGTGCGGATCTGCGGGCGCGACCGTCGGCGGGCGGAGCTGCTCGCCGCCGATGCCAGGGCCCGACTGGGCGGCGAGGCAGCAGTCGAGCGGATCCGGGTGTGCGAATCGGTCGAAGAGGCGGTGCAGGGGGCGGACATCATTGTGACGGCAACGAGCTCCCGCGAGCCGATTCTGCGGCGCGAATGGGTCGGCGAGGGCGTGCACATCGACGCCGTCGGCTCGAGCGTGGCGACGGCGCGCGAGCTCGACGGAGCGACGGTTGCGGCGAGTGCGCTCTTCGTCGACCGCCGCGAGTCGACCATCCACGAATCGGGCGATTACCTGATGGCGCTACGCGATGGCGCAATCGGTCCCGACCACATCCGTGCGGAGCTGGGCGAGGTTCTCCTCGGAAAAGCGGCGGGGCGGACGAGCGAGCGCGACCTTACGCTCTTCAAGTCGCTCGGCCTCGCGATTGAAGATCTCGCATCGGCGGTGTTTCTGTACGAGCAGGCGGAGCGGATGGGTGTGGGGACCAGAGTTCAGCTCTGACGCCGCGACGGGGAAGTCACTCGCTCCATCGTCGGTTACCCCCCATGTGGCACAGACACTCCTGTCTGTGCCACTTCGATCGCCGCAGCAGCACAGACAGGAGTGTCTGTGCCACATCTCGAGACCCTCGGCGCTGGGGCGAAGCGCTTCGGAATCTGTCGATTAGCGGCCTGTGGGAAATAAGGTATCCCCATGCCGCGTTGGGCTGGGTCCGGGGCTTGACAAAGCCCAAATCCCGAGCGTAAAGTGCGCCGGTTTCCCTCACGGGAGTCCATTTTCCGCTGTACGTGTCTCCAGAAGAAGGATAGATCAGGAATGCCAACGATCAGTCAACTCGTCAATGCAGGCCGCGATAAGGTCCGCTACAAGACCAAATCGCCGGCGCTGCAGTCGAGCCCGCAGAAGCGCGGTGTTTGCACGCGCGTCTACACATCCACGCCGAAGAAACCGAACTCGGCGCTCCGCAAGGTGGCGCGCGTCCGGCTGACGAACGGCGTGGAAGTGACGACTTATATCCCCGGCGTCGGCCACAACCTCCAGGAGCACTCGATCGTGCTGATCCGCGGAGGCCGTGTCAAAGATCTGCCGGGTGTTCGCTACCACGTCATCCGCGGAACGCTCGACGCCGTCGGCGTTGCGAAGCGGATGCAGGGCCGCTCCAAGTACGGGGCGAAGCGGCCGAAGAAAGCATAACGACGAGGGCCCTCCGCTCTTGGCTCCTGGGGAGTCGAGGCCGGAAAGACCCAAGAGCCAGAGCTAACAGCCAAGAGCCAGACGATGCCGAGACGACGTGAAGTTCCCAAGCGCGAGATCCTTCCGGATCCCGTGTACAACAGCCAGCTGGTCACCAAGTTCATCAACTCGCTGATGGACGACGGCAAGAAGGCCGTCGCCGAGCGTGTGTTTTACGGCGCCCTGAAGAAGGTGGAGGATCGTGCAAAAGACGATCCTGTGAAGCTCTTCAAGAAGGCCGTGGACAACGTCAAGCCGGCGCTAGAGGTCAAGAGCCGCCGTGTGGGTGGTTCGAACTACCAGGTGCCGATCGAGGTGCGTCCGACGCGCCGGACGGCTCTGGCCATCCGCTGGCTGATCTCGTACGCCGCGGCACGCGGTGAGAAGACGATGCAGGACAAGCTCGCCGGCGAGATCCTCGATGCGGCGAACGGTCGCGGCAACGCCATCAAGAAGCGCGAGGACACGCACAAGATGGCTGAGGCCAACAAGGCGTTCGCGCATTATCGTTGGTAGTCTGAAGTTGTTGCAGCAGCGCGTTTCTTTGAATGAAGCATTCGGGTTTCGAATTGAGAACGAAGAGTTGTCCGTCGTTCTCGGTTTTGAATTCTTCATTCGTGTAGTTCACCAGCTTTTCCCTTAGCTCCGTCTCGACCGGATAACACAGAAGAGAGGTTGTTCTGCGGTTCCGGACCGAGCAACGGGAAACGAAAAAAACATTTCTGTCGTGCCGCTGACGCCTTTAGCGGTGCGAGGCAAGCAGTCCGGCGGCAGCGCTATGCCGTCGGCTGTCCGCCGTTGCGGCGAATCGAGAACGAACGACATGGGACGTCAGGTACCACTGGAGAAGACCCGGAATATCGGGATCATGGCTCACATCGACGCGGGTAAAACCACGACGACCGAGCGCATCCTGTATTACACGGGCATCACTCACAAGATCGGTGAGGTGCACGACGGCACTGCCACGATGGACTGGATGGTCCAGGAGCAGGAGCGCGGCATCACCATCACTTCGGCAGCGACCACCGCTTTCTGGGGCGACTGCCGTGTCAACATCATCGACACTCCGGGCCACGTCGACTTCACCGTCGAAGTGGAGCGCTCGCTGCGCATTCTCGACGGCGCGGTCGGCGTCTTCTGCGCGGTCGGCGGCGTCGAGCCCCAGTCCGAGACCGTGTGGCGTCAGGCGGACAAGTACGGCGTTCCCCGCCTCGCTTTCGTCAACAAGATGGATCGTGTGGGCGCGGACTTCCTCTCGGTGGTGAATCAGATCCGCCACAAGCTCGGCAAGAACGCCGTTCCCCTTCAGCTTCCCATCGGGGCCGAGGACAAGTTCCGCGGCGTGATCGATCTCGTGCAGATGAAGGCGCTGATTTTCAACGACGACTCCCTGGGCGCGAAGTACGAAGTGGCCGAGGTGCCGGCAGACCTCCGCGCCGAGGCCGAGCACTATCGCGAGAAGATGGTGGAGTCGATCGCCGAGCAGCACGATGAGCTTTTGGAGAAGTACCTGGCGGGCGAGCAGCTGGAGATCGACGAGCTGAAGAAGGCTCTTCGCGAGGCGACCATCGCCCAGAAGATTACGCCCGTGCTCTGCGGGTCTGCCTTCAAGAACAAGGGCGTTCAGCCGCTGCTCGATGCGGTCATCGACTATCTCCCCTCGCCGCTCGACATCCCGCCGGTCAAGGGCGTGAACCCGGACGACGAGAGCTTCATCGAGCGTAGCGCCGACGATTCCGAGCCGTTCGCCGCTCTGATATTCAAGATCATGACCGACCCGTTCGTCGGTCAGCTGGCGTTCTTCCGCGTCTACTCGGGTCACGTCGAGTCAGGCACGGCGGTTCTCAATACCACCAAGGGCAGCACCGAGCGCATCGGCCGCCTCCTGAAGATGCACGCGAACAAGCGTGAGGAAATCAAGGAAGTGTGGGCGGGCGACATCGGAGCCGCCGTCGGCCTCAGGAACGTGACCACCGGCGACACGATCTGCGATCAGAAGGACCCGATCGCGCTGGAGACGATGACCTTCCCCGAGCCGGTCATCGCCGTGGCCATCGAGCCCAAGACCAAGACCGATCAGGAAAAGATGGGCGTCGCGCTCGCGAAGCTCATGCAGGAAGATCCGACCTTCAAGGTCCACACCGACATCGAGACGAACCAGACCATCATCCGCGGAATGGGCGAGCTGCACCTGGAGATCATCGTCGATCGCATGGTGCGCGAGTTCGGCGTGGCCGCGAACGTTGGCAAGCCGCAGGTCGCCTATCGCGAAGCCATCACGCGCAAGTCGGAAGCGGAAGGCAAGTTCGTCCGTCAGTCGGGCGGCAAGGGCCAGTACGGTCACGTGAAGATGCGCTTCGAGCCGCTCACCGACGGAACGAACTTCGAGTTCGTCAACGAGATCGTCGGCGGGTCGGTGCCAAAGGAATTCATCAAGCCGACCGAGCAGGGCATCAAGGAAGCGCTCGAGCGCGGCATCGTGGCCGGGTACCCGATGACGGGCGTGCGGGCCATCCTGTACGACGGCTCGTACCACGACGTCGACTCCTCCGAAATGGCGTTCAAGATCGCCGGTTCGATGGCCTTCCAGGCAGGCGCGAAGAAGGCCCATCCCATCCTTCTGGAGCCGATCATGGACGTCGAGGTGGTCACGCCGGAGGAATACGCCGGCGACGTCATGGGCGACCTCTCCCGCCGGCGCGGAAAGATCCAGGAGATGGACGAGCGGGGCGGAGCGAAGGTGATTCGCGCTCACGTGCCGCTGTCCGAGATGTTCGGTTACGCAACGACGGTTCGGTCGATGTCGCAGGGCCGCGCCAGCTACACCATGCAATTCCTCGCGTACGAGCCGGCGCCGAAGACCGTCGCCGAGGAAGTGATCGCGAAAAACGCCGGAACGACACAACGAATCTGATCATGAGCTCTCAGCTCGCAGCTCTCGGCTCCTGACGGAGCGGGTGAGGCGGGCCTGGGGGCCAAAGCTAAGAGCCACGAGCTAAAAGGGAGGTAGATCCAAAATGGCAAAAGAAAAATTCGACCGCAGCAAGCCTCACGTGAATATCGGCACGATCGGTCACGTCGACCATGGCAAAACGACGCTCACCGCGGCCATCACCAAGGTTCTGGCTTCCCGGGGAACGGCGACGTTCGTCGCCTTCGACCAGATCGACAAGGCACCGGAAGAGCGCGAGCGCGGCATCACCATCGCCACTGCGCACGTCGAGTACTCGACTGACAAGCGCCACTACGCGCACGTCGACTGCCCGGGTCACGCCGACTACATCAAGAACATGATCACCGGCGCCGCGCAGATGGACGGTGCGATCCTCGTGGTGGCCGCCACTGATGGCCCGATGCCTCAGACCCGCGAGCACATCCTGCTGGCCCGCCAGGTCGGCGTTCCGTACATCGTCGTCGCACTGAACAAGGTCGACGCCGCGGATCCCGATCTCCTCGAGCTCGTAGAAATGGAAGTTCGCGAGCTTCTCACCAGCTATCAGTTCCCCGGCGACGACATTCCGGTCATCCGTGTCTCCGCGCTGAAGGCGCTCGAGAGCACCGACCCGAACTCGGAGTGGTGGAAGCAGATCATGCAGCTGATGGACGCGGTCGACAACTACATCCCGATCCCGCTGCGCGCGATCGACAAGGACTTCCTGATGCCGGTCGAGGACATCTTCTCGATCTCCGGACGCGGCACGGTCGTCACGGGCCGTATCGAGCGCGGGATCGTCAAGGTCGGTGAGGAAATCGAGATCGTCGGACTCCGCCCGACCGTCAAGAAGGTCGTCACCGGCGTGGAGATGTTCCGCAAGCTGCTCGACCAGGGTCAGGCAGGCGACAACGTCGGTCTGCTGCTCCGCGGCACCGAGCGCAAGGACGTCGAGCGCGGTCAGGTTTGCGCCAAGCCGGGCTCGATCACGCCGCACACCAAGTTCAAGGCCGAGGTTTACATCCTGACGAAGGAAGAAGGCGGCCGTCACACGCCGTTCTTCAACGGCTACCGTCCGCAGTTCTACTTCCGCACGACCGACGTCACCGGAACGGCCGAGCTGGCCGAAGGTGCGGAGATGATCATGCCTGGTGACAACACCTCGCTGACGATCAACCTGATCGCACCGATCGCGATGGAGAAGGGTCTGCGCTTCGCAATCCGCGAGGGTGGCCGCACCGTCGGAGCCGGCAGCGTTACGGAGATTCTCGAGTAAAGCCAGTCGCTGGAGGACAGGCCGTGTGCCTGTCCTCCTCTGTTCTTTAAGGGTACACAACGATGATGAACGAAAAGATCCGCATCCGACTCAAAGCCTACGATTACCGAGTCCTCGACCAGTCGACCTCGGAGATCGTCGACACGGCGAAACGCACCGGAGCAAAGGTGGCGGGACCGATCCCTCTGCCGACGCAGGTGTCGCGCTACACCGTTCTGCGCAGCCCGCACGTGGACAAGAAGTCGCGGGAGCAGTTCGAGATGCGGACGCACAAGCGGCTGCTCGACATTCTCGAGCCGACGACCCAGACGGTCGACGCGCTCATGAAGCTCGAGCTCCCCGCAGGCGTCGACGTCGAGATCAAGGCGTTCGGAAAATAGGTCTCGGGTGTCGGGTGTCAGGTGTCGGGATTCGGGTTGGAAGGCCTGACACCCGACACCTGACACCTGACACCGGCCCACACGAACCTTGAGAAAGGTTCCAAGGTGAACTAAATGGCAATCGAAGGAATCATTGGCAAGAAGGTCGGAATGACCCAGGTGTTCGCCGAGGACGGTGCAATCGTCCCGGTGACCGTCATTCAGGCCGGCCCCTGCCTGATCGTGCAGAAGAAGACTGCCGACAAGGACGGCTACGATGCCGTTCAGATCGGTCTCGTGGAGAAGGTGTCCAGCCACCGCATCACGAATGCGGTGCGGGGACACTTCGAGAAGGCCGGCCTGCAGCCGCTGCGCACGCTCGCGGAATTCGCCTACTCGGGCGACGCGAACGTGGGCGACCGCGTGCAGGTCGACATGTTCAAGGAAGGCGACTCCATCGACGTGGTCGGTCGCTCGAAGGGCAAGGGCTTCCAGGGCGTGGTCAAGCGCCATCACTTCCGTGGCGGCCGCGAGTCGCACGGCTCCATGTTCCATCGCGCTCCCGGCTCGATCGGCGCGTCGGCGTTCCCGTCGCGCGTCATGAAGGGCATGCGCATGGGTGGCCGCATGGGCGGCGATCAGGTCACGGTCAAGAATCTCCGCGTGGCCAAGGTGGATGCCGAGAACAACCTGCTGTACATCCGCGGCGCGGTCCCGGGTGGACGGAACGGGCTCGTCCTGGTGCGCTTCGCCAAGAACGGGAAGCGGGGTGAATAGCCATGCCGAAGATTGAGATCAAAGACTGGAACAACAAGACCGTCGGCTCGGTGGAGCTGCCGGAAGAGATCTTCGCGTACCCGTACAAGGAGCACCTCATTCACGAGGCCGTGCGCAACTATCGCGCGGAGCTCCGGCAGGGGACGCACAAGGTCAAGAACCGCTCGGAAGTGGCCGGCTCCGGCAAGAAGCCGTTCAAGCAGAAGGGAACCGGCCGGGCGCGGCAGGGCGGGAACCGCCCGCCGATCCACCGTCACGGTGGAACGGTGTTCGGCCCGGTGCCGCGCGACTACTCGTACAAGATGAACGCCAAGGAAAAGAAGGCGGCGCTCAAGAGCGCGCTTTCGCAGCGCGTCAAGGAAGGTCACTTCTTCCTCATCAACGAGATGACCGTCGAGGAGCCCAAGTCGCAGGCGCTGGCGAAGAAAGTCGCCGGCATCGGCGTGGACGGCAAGGCGCTGCTGGTGGACGCGTTCGACAACACCAACGCCGTTCTGGCTTCGCGGAACAACCCGAAGCTGCAGTTCGTCGATGCGCTGAACGTCAACGTCTATGACGTGGTCAACAGCCGGTACATCGTGCTGAGCCAGTCGGCGCTGCAGAAGCTGACGGAGACACTCGAGAAATGAACGCGAATCAGATCATCCGCCGGCCGCTGGTCACCGAAAAGAGCACGCTGATGCGTGAAGACGCGAACGTGATCGCGTTCGAAGTCGACCGCAAGGCCAACAAGATTCAGGTCAAGGACGCCGTCGAGGAGCTCTTCAAGGTCAAAGTGGCCGAAGTGCGCCTGTTCAACGTCCGCGGCAAAGTGAAGCGCATGGGCCGTTTCGAAGGCAAACGCCGCGACTGGCGGAAAGCCTATGTGCGTCTGAAGGCGGGGGAAAAGGCCCCGGACTTCATCGAGGGTGTGTAAGAAATAGTCCTGAGTCCTGAGTGCTGAGTCCTGAGTGACGGCAGCGCGACGGCAACTCAGGACTCAGGACTCAGGACTCAGGACTTACGGAGCACTGAGCAGGCGACAAACAGAGGAAACTATGCCTGTAAAAACATACAAGCCCACATCGTCGGGCATCCGGTTTCAGTCGCACTCGTCGTTCGACGACGTGACGCGGGCGAAGCCGGAGAAGTCGCTGACGAAGGGGAAGATGAAGACCGGCGGCCGCAGCAGCAAGGGCCGCGTCACCTCCCGCTTCATTGGCGGCGGTCACAAGCAGAAGTACCGGGCCATCGACTTCCGTCGCGAGAAGCACGGGATTCAGGCGAAGGTCGCGGCCATCGAGTACGATCCGAACCGGACCGCGCGCATCGCGCTGCTGCATTACGCAGACGGCGAGAAGCGCTACATCCTGGCGCCGGACGGACTGCAGGTGGGGACGACGATCGTGTCCGGCCCGGAGGCCGACATCCTGGTCGGCAATGCCCTGCCACTGGCGAAGATGCCCCTGGGCACGACGGTTCACAACATCGAGCTCAAGGAAGGGAAGGGCGGGCAGATGGCCCGTTCCGCCGGCGCTTCGGCCCAGCTGATGGCGCGCGAGGGGGATTGGGCGACGCTCCGTCTTCCCTCCGGCGAGATGCGCAAGGTTCACGTCCGCTGTTATGCCACGATCGGCCAGGTCGGGAATCTCGAGCACGAGAACGTCTCGATCGGGAAGGCCGGGCGCACGCGTCACCTGGGCAAGCGCCCGCACAACCGCGGCGTTTCCATGAACCCGGTCGACCATCCGCTCGGCGGTGGCGAGGGCAAGACCTCCGGTGGCCGTCATCCGGTCAGCCCATGGGGTCAGCCCACAAAGGGTTACAAGACGCGTCGCAACAAGCAGACGAACAAGTTCATTGTCAAGCGGAGAACCAAGTAATGGCTCGCTCACTGAAAAAGGGTCCGTTCATCGACGCACATCTCGAGAAGAAGGTCGAGGTGATGAACCGGGAGCGCGACAAGAAGGTCATCAAGACCTGGTCTCGCCGCTCCACGATCGTCCCCGAAATGGTCGGGCACACGGTGGCGGTCCACAACGGCCGCAAGTTCATCCCCGTGTACATCTCGGAGAACATGGTCGGGCACAAGCTCGGCGAGTTCGCTCTGACGCGCACGTTCAAAGGCCACAGCGGGAAGAAGGTCGAGAAGACGGCCAAACCCACGGCGGCACCGGCACCGGCTGCGGCGAAGTAAACGCGGAGAACAGTCATGGAAGCGACGGCAACACTGAAGTACCTGAAAGCAGCGCCGCAGAAGGTGCGCCTGGTGGCGGACCTGGTGCGGGGCAAGAAGGTCGACGAAGCACTCCAGATCCTCCGCTTCACGAAGAAGTCGTGCGCCAAGGACCTCGAGAAACTTCTCCGTTCCGCGGTGGCGAATGCGGAGAACAAGGAAGCTGGCAGCGACGTCGACGATCTCGTCGTGTCGAAGATCTATGTCAACGAAGGACCGCGTGAGAAGCGCGTGCAGCCCGCACCGATGGGGCGTGCGTACCAGATCCAGAAGCGGAAGTCGCACATCACCGTGCACGTTTCGGACGAGGTCAAAGCGGTCAACGAGCGCAGCGGCACCCGCGGCGCCCGGGCGAAGAAATAACGGAGGCTACATTGGGTCAGAAGGTCCACCCGTACGGATTTCGGCTTGGTTTCAACAAGACGTGGCATTCCCGCTGGTTTGCGGGGAAGAGCTACGCGGAGATGCTTCACCGCGATCTCAAGCTTCGCAATGATCTGAAGAAGCGCCTCAGCCATGCCGGGGTCTCCGAGATCGACATCGAGCGCACGGCGAACAAGATGCGCATCAACATCTACACCTCGCGACCGGGCATCATCATCGGCCGCAAGGGCGCCGAGGTCGACAAACTTCGCGACGAGCTGCAGAAGCTGGTCAACGGCGAGGTGTACATCAACATCCAGGAGATCCAGCGCCCCGAGCTCGACGCGCAGCTGGTGGCCGAGAACATCGCCACCCAGCTGGAGCGCCGCATCGCCTTCCGCCGGGCCATGAAGAAGGCCATGGAATCGACGTTCCGCTTCGGGGGCAAGGGGATCAAGGTACGCGTGGCCGGCCGCCTGAACGGCGCCGAGATCGCGCGCAGCGAGTGGTATCAGGATGGCCGGCTGCCGTTGCACACGCTGAAGGCCGACATCGACTACGGCACTGCCACCGCCAACACGACGTACGGAACCATTGGGGTGAAGGTGTGGCTGTACAAAGGCGAGATGGCGAAGGCCAAGTCGCGCCGGAGACCGCAGTAAGGGTGGCGGCTGTCGGGTGGGGGCTGTCGGAAGAACCGGCGGCGGACCAGTCCCGGCACTCGAGACCCCACACCGGGAAGCTCTAGGAGACAACGCATCATGATGATGCCGAAGAAAGTGAAATTCAGAAAGCAGCAGCGCGGCCGCCGGCGCGGTCTGGCGACGCGCGGCCAGAAGGTCTCCTTTGGAGATTTCGGTCTCCAGGCGATGGAGGTCGGCTGGGTGACGGCACGCCAGATCGAGGCTGCCCGTATTGCCATGACCCGTCACGTGAAGCGTGGAGGGAAGATCTGGATCCGCATCTTCCCGGACAAGCCGATCACGAAGAAGCCTCTGGAGACCCGCATGGGCAAGGGCAAGGGCGCACCTGAAGAGTGGGTGTGCGTGGTCAAGCCTGCGCGCATTCTCTACGAGATGGAAGGCGTGTCGCGGGAGATCGCCGAAGAAGCGTTCCGCCTGGCGGCGCACAAGCTTCCGATCAAGACGCGGTTCGTCACCCGCGAGCAGACCGAAGGTGGTGCCGAATGAACGCAGCAGAACTGCGCGACAAGTCGAAGGACGAGCTGCAGACCCGCGAGCGCGAGCTCCGCGAGCAGCTCTTCAAGCTGCGCTTCCAGCGCGCTACCGGACGGGTGGAGAACCCCATGAAAATCCGCGAGGTCAGGCGGGAGATCGCGCGCATCAAGACGCTCATGCAGGAGCGGTCGCAGGCATAACGAGAGCTGAACCCTGAGCCCGCGCCCTCCACTGGACTGCGCGTTTCTCAGGACACCGAGGCGAGAGACATATGGCAACGAAAGAGAAGAACGAAACCGCCGGCGCCAACGAGAACAAGCGCACCAAGATCGGCGTGGTGGTCTCGCACAAGATGCAGAAGACGGTCGTCGTGGCGGTCGAGAACCTCGTCCAGCACGGCATGTATCAGAAGTACATCAAGCGCACGAGCAAGTTTCTCGCTCATGCCGAGAAGGACGACGTGAACGTCGGCGACCGTGTGGTCATCGAGGAGACGCGGCCGCTCTCGAAGCGCAAGCGCTGGAACGTCCGCGAGGTCATCGACCGCGCCCAGTAGACAGATCAGTCCTGAGTGCTGAGTGCTGAGTGAACCAACTCAGGACTCAGCACTCAGGACTCGGAGATTACGAACATGATTCAGATGGGAACGATCCTGCAGGTTGCCGACAACACCGGCGCGAAGAAGATCGCCTGCATCAAGATGCTGGGCGGATCGACCGCCGGCCAGTACGCCAGAATCGGCGACGTCATCACGGCGTCGGTGAAGGAAGCGGCACCGGATGGAACGGTGAAGAAGGGGGCGGTGGTGAAAGCGGTCATCGTCCGCACCGTCAAAGAAACGCGCCGCCGCGACGGCTCGTACATCAAGTTCGACGACAACGCCGCCGTTCTCATCAACGAGCAGCGCGAGCCGGTGGGCACGCGCGTATTCGGGCCCGTGGCCCGCGAGCTGCGCGAGCGGAAGTTCATGAAGATCATCTCGCTCGCACCGGAAGTGATCTAACGGCGCACCAGGAGCAACAATGTACGGAAAGACAACGAAGCACAAGCCAGCGCCGACCGGCAAGCCGCATGTCCGCAAGGGAGACACCGTCAAAGTGCTCTCCGGCAAGGACCGTGGCAAACAGGGGAAGGTCCTGCGGGTGATGCCCTCGAAAGGGACGGCCATCGTCGAGCGGGTCAACTTCCTGAAGAAGCACACCCGGCCGAACCCACAGAAGAACGTCCAGGGAGGCATTCTGGAGCGCGAAGCTCCGGTCAAGCTCTCGAAGCTTCAGCTCGTTTGCCCGAGCTGCAACGAAGCGGCACGTACCGGCAACCATCGCACCGAGTCGGGTTCGACGCGGTACTGCAAGAAGTGCAACGCGGAGATCAGCAGCTAAACCGAGTGCTGAGTGCTGAGTCCCGAGTCCTGAGCGCACCTCAGGACTCGGGACTCGGCACTCGGGACTGGCTCTTACAAAGCGGAGCCTCAAAGGAACCACGACGATGGCAGCAAGACTCAAAGAGCTCTACAACACCGAAGTCCGCAAGAAGCTGCAGGACGAGTTCAAGATCAAGAACCCGCTGGCGGTTCCGAAGATCGAGAAGGTCGTCCTGAACATAGGCATGGGCGAGGCCATTCAGAACGCCAAGCTGCTCGACACGGCCGTCGAGGAGCTGGCCACGATCACCGGGCAGAAGCCGGTGGTCACGAAGGCCAAGAAGTCGATCGCCAGCTTCAAGCTGCGCGAGGGACAGTCCATCGGAACGATGGTGACGCTGCGGGGCGAGAAGATGTACGAGTTTCTCGACCGCCTGATCAACATCGCCCTGCCTCGCGTGCGCGACTTCCGCGGCGTGCCCTCGAAATCGTTCGACGGCCGCGGCAACTACACCCTCGGCGTGCGCGACCATCTCATCTTTCCGGAAGTCGACGCCGGGAAGGTCGACAAGCCGAAGGGGATGAACATCACCATCGTCACCACGGCGGAGAACGACGAGCAGGCTCGTTTTCTCCTCCGGGCGCTGGGAATGCCCTTCAATAAGTAAACAACCGCGCCGTAGCGCGGTGTTCGTCCTGAGGCGTGAACCGCCGAAGGATCTCGGGACACGCAGTGTGGCTTAGAGGAACCAAGAGGAACAAATGGCCAAAACATCGATGATCGTCAAGGCTGAGCGCAAGCCGAAATTCATGACGCGGAAAGTCAACCGCTGCAAAGTGTGTGGCCGTCCCCGTGGCTATCTGCGCAAGTTTCAGCTCTGCCGTATCTGCTTCCGGCAGCTCTCGCTCGGCGGCTACGTCCCCGGCATTACTAAGGCAAGCTGGTAAATCAGTGCTGAGTCCTGAGTGCTGAGTCCTGAGTGGGCTCAGCGGTAACTCAGGACTCAGGACTCAGGACTCAGGACTGAGAAGACACAGGAGTCACGAATGTCTATGACCGATCCCATCGCGGATATGCTCACGAGGATCCGCAACGGAATCCAGTCGCGCCACGATCGCGTGGAGCTTCCTTCGTCGAAGCTCAAGATCGAGGTCGCACGCATCCTCAAGAGTGAGGGTTTCATCAGCAACTACAAGGTGGCCGACGAGAAGCCGCAGCCGGTGCTTCGTCTGTATCTGAAGTACTCGGATAAGGGCGAGCCGGTCATTCACGGGATCGAGCGCATCTCGCGCCCGGGCCGCCGCGTCTATCGCGGGAAGGAAGAGATCCCGCGGGTTCTGGGCGGTCTCGGCCTGGCCATCATCTCGACGTCGAAGGGCGTGCTCTCGGGCGCCGAGGCGGCCGCCAGCGGCGTCGGCGGCGAAGTCCTCTGCCAGGTCTGGTAAGGAGAGAATCCCATGTCGCGCATTGGTAAGAAACCGATTGAGCTGCCGAAAGGCGTCGAAGTGAAGCAGGACGGCAATGCCGTCACTGTGAAGGGGCCGAAGGGCACCCTTTCCACGCAGCTCGTGCCTGGAATCGAAGTCAAGATCGAGAACAACGTCGTCCAGTTCACGCGCAAGGACGAGGAGAACAGGACCCGCGCCTTCCACGGGCTGGTGCGGGCGCTGGTCGCCAACAACGTCCGCGGCGTGACTGAAGGCTTCAAGCGGGAGCTGGACATCATCGGTGTCGGCTACCGCGCCGAAGTGAAGGCGAAGGAAGTCGTCTTCCAGCTCGGGTATTCGCATCCGGTACGGTTCGCCATCCCGCAGGGGATCGACATCGTGGTGGACGCCAAGAGCGGCCACATCACCATCAGCGGGACCGACAGGCAGAAGGTCGGTCAGACCGCGGCGGAGATTCGCTCCCTTCGCAAGCCGGATCCCTACAAGGGCAAAGGCATCAAGTACAGCGACGAAGTGATTCGGCGCAAGGCCGGTAAGGCCGCAGGGAAGTAACAAGGAAAGTCCTGAGTGCTGAGTCCTGAGTCCTGAGTCCCGCCCATCCGGCTTCGACTCAGGACTCAGGACTCAGGACTCAGGACTCGAGAGCCGGGTATCTTCCTCGGCAAAAAGGGAAATCGAGTATGGATCGCGCAAAACTGAGAGTGGAATCGAGAGGGCGGGTTCGTGAACGCATTCGCCGGAAGATGGCCGGCACGTCCGAGCGGCCGCGTCTCGCGATTTTCAAGAGTCAGAAGTACATCTACGCCCAGGTGATCGACGATGCGGCCGGCAAGACTCTGGCCGCGGCCTCGTCTCAGGACAAGGACTCCGGCGCGAAGGGCGCCAACGCCGCAGCTGCCAAGGCGGTCGGCGAGCTCATCGCCAAGCGGGCCAAGGACAAGGGGATCACCCGGGTGGTGTTCGACCGCGGCGGCTATCTGTATCACGGCAATGTCAAAGCGCTCGCCGACGCGGCGCGCGCGAACGGTCTGGAATTCTAGGAGAACCAATGCAGCGTCCAATGCAGCGTCCGGGACAGGGCTCGCAGCGCGGCGACCGCCGCCAGGAAGAGCGATCCGAAAGCGGGATGATCGACAAGGTCGTCCACATCAACCGCGTGACGAAGGTCGTCAAGGGCGGCAAGAACTTCAGCTTCAGCGCCCTGGTCGTCGTCGGCGACGGCAAAGGCAAAGTGGGCTTCGGCTCCGGCAAAGCGAAGGAAGTTCCGGCCGCCATCAAGAAAGGCATCGAGATCGCGAAGAAGAACATGGTGCAGGTGGCGACCACCGGCACCACCATTCCGCACGCGGTCCTCGGCCACTACGGCGCCGGCAAGGTCCTGCTCAAGCCGGCTTCGGAAGGCACGGGCGTCATCGCCGGCGGCCCGGTGCGGGCCATCCTCGAGTCGGCCGGGATCCAGAACATCCTGACGAAGTCGCTCGGTACCGCGAATCCGCACAACGTGGTCAAAGCGACCTTCAACGCTCTCTCGCAGCTCCGCAATGAAGAGCAGTACAAGACTCTGCGGCGCGGCGACGAGACCCCGGAGGCTGAAGGATGAGCGCAGCCAAGGCGAAGAAGAGCGGGAAAACCATCCGCATCCGCCAGGTCGGCAGCGGGATCGGATGCCCGGTCCAGATGCGGGAGACACTGAAGGCGCTCGGCCTCGGAAAGATGCACCGCGTCGCCGAGCGCGTGGACACGAAGGAAGTGCGCGGGATGATCGCCAAGATCCCGCATCTCGTGGAAGTGGTCGAGTAGAGCACGAATGAACGAAGTCCTGAGTGCTGAGTCCTGAGTCCTGAGTCGCCGCGCGGGCGTCACTCAGGACTCAGCACTCAGGACTCAGGACTCAATGAGGGTCAACCATGGAACTCAGCAATCTCAAACCTAAAAAGGGCGCCCGCCACGCCAAGAAGCGTCTTGGGCGCGGCCCTGGATCGGGTCACGGCAAGACTGCCGGACGCGGGGAGAAGGGGCAGAAGTCACGCTCGGGCTACCACAGCAAGCTGGGCTTCGAAGGCGGCCAGATGCCGCTGCAGCGCCGTTTGCCGAAGCGCGGCTTCACGAACATCTTCAAGAAAGAGCATGCGGTGGTGAACGTGTCCGATCTGGAGCGCTTCGACAACGGAGCCACGGTCGACGAAGGCGCTCTCCGCAAGGCCGGTCTCGTCAAGGGACAGAACGACGGCATCAAGGTTCTCGGCGACGGCAAGCTGACGAAGAAGCTGACCGTGCACGCGACGAAGTTCTCTGCTGCGGCGCGCCGACAGATCGAAGCGGCAGGCGGTTCCTGCCAGGAGATCCAGTAAGGTGAATTTCGTCGAGACGTTCCGGAACATCTTCGCCATCCCTGATCTGCGGAAGCGCATCTTCTACACGTTTGCGCTTCTGGCGGTCTACCGGCTGGGGTCGCACATTCCGACCCCGGGCGTCGACCCGGTCGCGCTGTCGGAGTTTTTCAAGGCGATGCAGGGCGGCGTCTTCGGGTTCCTCGACCTCTTCTCCGGCGGCGCGCTGCGCCGTCTTTCCGTCTTCGCGCTCGGGATCATGCCGTACATCTCGGCGTCGATCATTCTCCAACTCCTCACCGTGGTCTGGCCGTACCTGGAGAAGCTCTCGAAAGAGGGCGAGATGGGGCGCCGCAAGATCAATCAATACACCCGGTACGGCACCATCGTTCTGTCGATCATCCAGTCGCTCGGCGTCGCCTTCTGGCTCAAGTCGCAGGCTGCTCCGGGCGGCGCACCGCTGGTTCCTCCCGGCGTGCAGGATTCGCTCTGGGGCATCGGCTTCCCGATCATGACGGTGCTGACGCTGACCACCGGCACGGCCTTCATCATGTGGCTCGGCGAGCAGATCTCCGAGCGCGGTATCGGCAACGGCATCTCCCTGATCATCTTCGCCGGCATCGTGGTGGGCCTGCCGAACGCCGCCGTCGGGCTCGTCGAAGACATCCGCACGGGCCAGCGCAATCTGTTCGCCATGCTGGGGCTGGTCATCTTCATGATCGCCGTCGTGGCGTTCGTGGTGTTCATGGAACGCGCTCAACGGCGAATCCCGGTGCAGTACGCGAAGCGCGTGGTGGGCCGGAAGGTCTACGGCGGATCGAATACCTACCTGCCGCTGCGGGTGAATACTGCCGGCGTCATTCCGGTCATCTTCGCCTCCTCGATCATGGTCATCCCGCAGACGATCGCGACGATGATCAAGACTCCCTGGGCCACGGCCATGGGAAACCAGATCCGCGTCGGTGAGCCGCTGTACTATCTGCTGCAGTTCGTCGGCATCATCTTCTTCGGATACTTCTACACGTCGATCGTCTTCAACCCCGTCGATACCGCGGACAACATGCGCAAGTACGGCGGATTCATCCCGGGCATCCGGCCGGGCAAGAAGACCTCGGACTACATCGATCGCGTTCTGACGCGCATCACCGCCGTCGGGTCGATCTACCTGGCGTTGGTCTGTATTCTCCCCGAGTTCCTCATCGCCGGCATCCACGTCAGTCAGCTCCCGTTCGGGGTCGGCGCCGCACTCGATCGCGCACTGCCGCTGTGGTTCACCGAAGGCATGGGGTTCCAGTTCTACTTCGGCGGGACCTCGCTGCTGATCGTGGTCGGCGTGGCGATGGACACCATTCAGCAGGTGGAGTCGCAGCTGGTCATGCGCCACTACGACGGATTCATGAAACGTGGCCGCATCCGCGGCCGCAGAGGATAAAGGAAGGCAGTCGTGAAGCTCATCTTCATCGGTCCCCCGGGCAGCGGAAAAGGCACGCAGGCCAAGCAACTGGCCGAGCGCCACGGCATTCCGCACATTTCCACCGGAGACATGCTCCGGGAGGCGGTGGCCGAAGGCACCGAGCTCGGCCGTCAGGCCGCGCCGATCATGGCCTCCGGTGGCCTGGTCTCGGACGACCTGATGGTGGGCATCATCAAGGAGAGGCTGGCGAAGCCCGATGCCCGGAACGGCTTCATCCTGGACGGTTTCCCGCGCACGCTGCAACAGGCCGAGAAGCTGGACGGTATCGTGGCCGGGAATGGCGTGGAGCCGTTGAAGGTTCTTCAGCTACTGGTCCCAGACGAGACGATCGTCAAGCGCATCGCGCTGAGGCGTTCGTGTCCTCAGTGCGGGGCCGTTTACCATCTCGAACACAATCCGCCGGCGAAGGACAGCGTGTGCGATCGCTGTAGCACGGCGCTGGTTGCACGTCCGGACGACAACGAGACGTCCGTGCGCAAGCGGCTGGATGCGTTTCACCGGCAGACCATGCCGGTCGTCTCACATTACCGGTCGAAGAATGCGGTTTACGACGTCGATGGGCAGGGGCCCATCGGTGAGATCTTTGAACGGATCGAAAAAACTCTGGCGCAGGGCTGACCGAATCCGTGCTCGACAGAATGAAAGGTCCAGTACTCAAAGGTCGCGAAGAGATCGCGGTGATGGACCGGGCGAATGGCATCGTCCTCGAGATTCTCGAGATGATGCGGGAGATGACCAGGCCCGGAGCCACCACGGCGCAGATCAACGCGATGGCAGAGGAGGAGCTGGCCAGGCGCGGCGCGAAGTCGCCGTTCAAGGGCTACGCTCCGATGGGACTGCCTCCGTATCCGGCGGTTGTCTGTACTTCGGTGAATGACGTGATCGTTCACGGCATCCCGAATCGCGCGAAGCTGCAGGAGGGAGACATTCTCGGGCTCGATTTCGGGTCGATCTACGAGGGGTTCGTCGGCGACGGTGCGATCACGGTCGCGGTCGGGAAAGTTTCTCCGCGCGCGGAGGAGCTGATCCGCACCACCAGGGAGTGCCTCGATCTGGCCATCGAGGAGATGCGGCCGGGCAATCATCTCGGCGACATCGGCGCTGCGGTCCAGGAACACGCCGAGGCACACGGCTTTCACGTGATCCGCAATTTCGTCGGTCATGGGATCGGCCGGCGGATGCACGAGGAGCCGCAGGTTCACAACTACGGGCGCCGGGGACGGGGCCTGGAGTTGCGGGAAGGAATGGTTCTGGCCATCGAGCCGATGCTCTGCGAGATCGGCGCGAAGCTCAAGTCGCGGATCGATCGCGCCGGCAACGACGGGATGATCCAGGATGTGAAGACGGACACGGACGGCTGGACCGCCCGCACGCTCGACGGCGCGCTGGCCGCGCATTTCGAGCATTCGGTCGCGGTGACCGCGAACGGGCCGCTGGTGTTAGGGAAATGAAGTCCTGAGTGCTGAGTCCTGAGTCCTGAGCAGTGCACTCGGGACTCAGGACTCAGAACTCAGAACTGAGGGACTTAGGAAGTATGTCGGACAAAGAAGAAGCGATAGAAGTGACGGGCACGGTCCTCGAGACATTGCCGAATGCGATGTTTCAGGTCGAGCTGGAGAACAAGCACAAGGTGCTGGCGCACATCTCCGGCAAGATGCGCAAACACTTCATCCGCATTCTTCCCGGCGACAAGGTGCTCGTGGAGTTGTCGCCATACGATCTGACGCGGGGCCGCATCACGTATCGATATAAATAGGGCTCAGGGGTCGGGGGTCAGGGGTCGGCAGATGCAAACCGACCCCCGACCCCTGAGCCCCGACCCCCGGAGTGAAAACATGAAAGTTCGTTCATCAGTGAAGACAATCTGCACCAAATGCAAAGTGGTCCGGCGCCAGGGCGTGATCCGGATCATCTGTGAAAACCCGAAGCACAAGCAGCGTCAGGGATAGAGACGGTTGGAAGTCCTGAGTGCTGAGTCCTGAGCGGCATCCGCTCAGCACTCAGCACTCAGGACTCAGGACTCAGGACTGGAGAAACGATGGCACGTATCGCAGGAGTTGACCTTCCACTCAACAAGCGGGTCGAAATCGGCCTGACATACATCTTCGGCATCGGCCGTTCGCGATCCGCCGACATCCTCGAGAAAGCGCAGGTCAACCGCGATACGCGGGTCAAAGACCTGAACGAGGACGAGGTGCGCCGCATCCGTCAGGTGATCACCGACGAGGGGAAGGTCGAAGGCGATCTGCGGAAAGACGTCGGTCTCGACATCAAGCGTCTGATGGAGATCAACTGCTACCGCGGCATGCGTCACCGCCGTGGGCTGCCGGTTCGCGGCCAGCGCACGCACACGAACGCCCGCACCCGCAAGGGACCGCGCAAGGGCGCGATCGCCGGCAAGAAGAAGGC
>JADGOA010000218.1 GCA_017883215.1 Thermoanaerobaculia bacterium
TCAACGTGTGCAAATTGCGCACCTTCGGGCGCGAAGCTGAGCAGGATGTTCGTGCCGCGCGGCGCAAGAAACCCTGGACATCTTGACGTTCATGGTCATAGTGTACTAGTATAACTAGAACACTATGCCACTGACCCTCTCGATCCAGACCGGCAGCACCGTTTCGATCTATCGGCAGATCGTCGAGCAGGTCTGTGCCGCCGCGCTGGCCGGCCGCCTCCGCGAGGATGAGCCGCTGCCGAGCGTCAGGGGCCTCGCCGAGCAGTTGGTGATCAATCCCAACACCGTATCGCGCGCCTACGGCGAGTTGGTGCGCGAGGGCGTCATCGAGGCGCGCCCCGGGCGCGGCATGTTCGTCTCGCGCCGGCGCCAGATCTACAGCGCGCCCGAGCGCGCGCGGCGCATGGAGCAGGCCGTGACCTCGCTCATATCCGAAGGCTTCCTGCTCGGATTCACGCCCGACCAGATCGTAGAAGAAGTGGCATCCAGGACGAGGGCGCACGCGCCGTCAAAGGCCATCAGGTCAAACCCGAAGGGAGGCTCGCGATGAATTCCGGCATCGTCATGCAGGCGCAGGGACTCACGCGCTACTTCGGATCGAGAAAGGTCGTCGACCAACTGACTATGGATGTGCCGCGGGGCAGTGTATTCGCCTTCCTCGGACGGAACGGCTCCGGCAAGACGACGACGATCCGCATGCTGCTGGGATTGACGGAGCCGACGCGCGGTTCGTCCACGGTCCTCGGCCACGACAGCCGGCATCTTCCGCCGGAGGTGATCGCGCGGATCGGCTACATGTCGGAGTCGCACTCGATGTACGAGTGGATGACGGTCAGGCAGTGCGGCGCGTATCAGGCGCGATTCTACCCGCGCTGGAACGCGAAGGTGTTCGACTCGATCGTGGGGCATTTCCATCTCGACCTCCGCGCGAAGGCCGCCGATCTCTCGCGCGGTGAGCGCGCCGGCCTGTCGCTCGCGATGACGCTGGCTCCAGAGCCCGAGCTGCTGATCCTCGACGATCCGGCGATCGGTCTCGATCCTGTCGCCCGGCGTTCGTTGCTGGAGTCGATGATCTACATCACACGGGACTCCGATCGCACGATCTTCTTTTCGTCGCATCTGCTCGACGACGTGGAGCGCGTGGCCGACCACATAGCAATTCTCGACCGCAGCGTCCTGCGTGTGCTGTGCCCCGTTGATATTCTGCGCTCCAGCGTGCGCCAGTTCATGCTGCACTACGCCGGCGCTGCCGCTCCGCCCACGTCTCTTCCGCCGCTGCGCGGGCTGTTGCGCGTCAGACGGTCCCCGTCGGATCTCTGGCTGACCGTCGCCGCACCCGACGATGCGACACAGCGGGAACTCCGGCTGCTGGGCGCGGCGACGATCGAGGAGGTGCCGGTTGGGCTCAACGATGCGGTGATCGGCTATCTGGGCGACCGGGGCGAGCACGGGTTCTTTCTCGACGGCATGCCCGCGCTCGCAGCGGCTGGAGGTGCCGCATGAGCGACAACGCGCTGCCGGATACTCCGGGAATCGGGATGCTCCGGGCGATCGTCTGGAAGGAACTGCGCGAGCGCCTGAAGGTGACGTTCGTCTGTCTCGTAATCGTCGTGGCCGGGCAGTTCATCTCGCTCGGCTTCCAGCACATGATGTCGCTGGCCGGGGTTGAGACAGGGGGGTCGCTGTTTCCGTTCACGTTCTTCACGCTGACGAGCGCGTTGAGCGGCCTGCTGATCGGCCGTGCGCAGATCGTGCACGAGAATCGCGGCGACCGCTGGGGATTTCTCGCGCTCCGGCCCGTACGGCGGTCCACGCTGTTCTTGGGAAAGGCGGTCGCCGGAATTCTTCTCTACTCCGTCGCGACGGGAGTTCCGCTCGCGTTCGTCACCGCGTGGATGGCGGCTCCCGGGCACAGGCCGTTGCCTTGGGATCCGAGCATGGCGCTGCCAGGCGTGGCGGACATGCTGTGCGGCCTCGTCTACTACTTCGCGGCGATGCTCGTCGGCATGCGCGAAGCGAAGTGGTATGGCAGCCGCTTCCTTCCGCTTGGTGCGGCGATCGCCTGTTCGGGCGTCATCCTCTACGTCTCGCATTTCTGGCAGGCGCTCGCCGTCGTGGCAATTGGAGTCGCGGTGGTCGGAATGGCGGCGGCCGCGACAGTGATCGGCGGTGGCCGTTATGAGCCGCTCTCGCGTCCGGGCCGCATGGCATTGGGTCTCACCGTCATGCCGGGTTTGACGCTCGCGGGCACGCTCGTCATCGGAATCATCTCGCTCACGGTGTTTTCGCGCATGCCCGCGCGCGACGGGTTTCGTTCGACGGGCTACGCGATCGCCGGCGATGGGTCGATCGTGCAGAGAGTGCAGGTGCAGCATTTCTTTCCCGCGTCACTGCAGGTCGTCGCGGTCAACGATCTGCAGGGGCATGCGATCGAGCGATATCAGGATTCCGTCGCTCGAACGAAACTGACGGCCGGCGTGATATCGACTCCTTCCGTGTCGCTGCATCCGGAAGTGCCGAGCACGCTGGAATCGTTCGAAAGCGGTTATCGGGGAACCCATGATCTCTTCGTCCAGCTCTCATCGTTGCCGCCGGCGTCGAGTGAAGTCTCATGGTATTTCGTGCGCCGGGTCGGGTTGATCGCGGCGTACGAGAATCGATCGGCGCGACTCCTCGGATGGATGGGACCCGACGGATTCCGCCTGGGCGACTCGCTCCCATCGCGTCGATTCGAGGGCCCCCTTCGGCCGACCTCGGAGTTCGCCTACATCCAACCAGTACTCGCGTTTCCCTCCGCTGTCTATCGAGTGGATCTTCACCAACGTGGAATCCGAAGAGTTTTTACGCCATCAATCGGTGAGATCGTGCTCGGTGCCGTGACGTCCGGCGACAGCACCGCCGCCATGTCGGCGTACGGCCCGCGTGCGAATTTCGACGTGATCGCGACCACCAGGAACGTCTACGTCCAGGCGGCCGACGGTACCGGGGGGTTCAGCGCGGCCAGGGATTCGGACACCGTGGTGTACGGCACTGTCACCGTCTCGCGCGCGCTCCTTGCCTTGGGCACGCCGACCTTCTTCTGGTACGCCGCGTCGGACCGGCCATTCATCAACGGTGAGCAGGGGACCGCGGCAGGGCACGTCACCGAGTTCGGTGAGGGAAACAGGATAGTCGCTCAGGTCCCGATTCCGCGCGACACGGTTCCAACGGCGACGGACAAGCTTTCGGCTCGAGACGTCTTCACGGCGTCGACAATATCCGTGACGTGGCGAGCGGCACTGCAAGCCTATCTCCGCCTGAGCGGCCGGCGCACGGTGAGCCCGCGGAACTGGCAGCGATCGGAGGTCGTGAACTGGATCGTCTCTACCATCGCCTCGCTCGTCGCCGCGGCACTGGCGATCCTGCTGGCACGGCTGTTCGCGTTCGAGCGGGACCGCCGGCTGCTCTGGACCGCGCTCGGATTCGTTCTCGGCCCGCTCGGCGTATTGTTGATGCTCTCGCTCATCGACTGGCCGGTGCGCGAGACATGTCCCGGGTGCGCCCGGAAACGCGTCGTCACGCGCGCACGATGCGAGCATTGCGATGCACCGTTCTTGCCGCCGGCGCTCGACGGAACGGAGATTTTCGAGCCGGCGATGCTGTAGCGGCGCGTTTCACAGCCGAGTGAGGTGCACGGCGTGAACAGGAAAATAGTCACCGTCCCTCATTTCGCCGGCCACCTGTTGTTTGACAGGTCGGCGTCCATCCAGATTCCGCCCGTGAGCTCAACCGACTGGATGGTCTTCTTCGTCCGGACCATCGTCGTCGCGCGCTTCTGATTAGCCTCCCACATCCGAGGCGTCTCATGCACTGTCTCCGTGCTTCCATCGACGTAGTGCACGACGAGATCCACCGGCGCCACCATGCCTCCGATGTTGTCGATCGCCACCGAGTACCCTCCGCGTACCTTCGCCACGTTCGCCACCGCCAGATCGATGTACGCGTTGCTGAAGAACCAGCTCCTCCAGAACCAATTCAGGTCCTGGCCGGAGACATCGTTGAAGGTGTTGAACATGTCCCACGGAATTGGATGCTTGCCGTGCCAGCGATCCATGAATGCGTGGAGACTCTTCCGGAACAACTCGTCGCCGAGAAGGTCCTTGAGCGCGAGATAGCCGAGCGCGGCCTTTCCGTAGGCGCTGTTGCCGTACGCGATGCCGGTGAGTGCGTCGGCGGGCGTCACGATGGGCAGGTCCTCGAGCGGTGACGGATCCCCGATCCACCCGCCGACGCGGAACTGTCGGAAGAACACGTCCGCCTTCTCCTTGCCGAGGTCCGCCGTACCGATGAGATACTCGAATGTCGTCGCCCAGCCTTCATCCATGAAGGCGTAGCGAGTCTCATTGATCCCCATGTAAAACGGGAAATATGTATGGGCGATCTCATGCTCCACGACGAACCTCGAGAAGACCGTGTCGGCGGAGCTCTCGTCGTTGACCATCATGGGGTATTCCATGTCGGCGAAGCCCTGGAAGACGGTGGTCTTCTCATATGGGTAGGGCACGCCGGGCCAGTTGTGCGACAGCCAGTCGAGCGAGTGCCGGCCGAACTGCACCATCCGGTGGTAGTCGGCCGCGCTGTCGTTGTACGCGGCCTGCACACTCGCTCGGCGCTTCGTGACATCGTCGACGACGACGCTGGCAGCGTCCCAATCGTAGTGATCGCTCAAGCCGAAGGCCATGTCGGGAACATTCTGCGCCGTGAAGTGCCAGGCACTTATCGGTTGTTGCCGGGTGACCTTCTTGGCCGCGAGATCCTCCTTCGTCGCGACACGTATCGTCTGATCCGACGCCAGCGATGCTTGGAAGCGCTGCAGATACTCCGGCTGCAGCACTTCCGCCGCGTTCGCCAGCGTGCCGGTTCCCCAAACGACGAAGTTCGCCGGCACTCGCACCGTGACATCGTAGTCGTTGAAATCGCTGTAGAACTCCTGCTGGTCGGTGAAGTTCATCGTGTCCCATCCGTTGTAGTCGTCGTAAACGGCTATGCGCGGATAGAAGTACGCGAGGAAAAAAGTCGTCGAATCGATCGCGCCTTCGCGGCCGCTCTCCTTCGAGACGTCATAGTGCCAGTCGAACGACAATCGGACTGAGTCACGCGGCATGAGCGCCGTGGGCAGCTGCACGCGCTTCCAGGTGAACGTGCGCGAGTCGTCGCCCCACGGTCCCGCCTCTCCATTCACCGAGAACGCGTCGACGTGCACGCCGGACGTCAGGTAGTCCGCGCTTGCTCCGCCATTGCGTGGAGCGCCCGGCCTGTGGACGTTGAGAAAGAGCTTGATGGCCACGCTCTTCAACGTGTCCGGGCTGTTGTTCACGTAGACGATCTGTTCGGTTCCGTTGACCCCACGGGCCGGCGGCAAGGCCGTGATGGTGATCGAGTAACGCGCGCGATTCTGCCAGTAGCCGGCCCCGGGCGACCCATCGGGTGACCTCGTGCCCTTTCTGTACGCCTGTTGCACAGCGCGCGGCGCGTAGAGCGGCGCGGCGGCCGGCGCCGGCTTCGGGACCGCTGAGATTCCCTTCACAGGGAGAGGTGCCTTCGTTTGGGTGCCAATCGTTGCGAGGGCACTGGCCGTTCCGAGTACGAACAGCAGGGAGCAGGGTCGAAGGTGATGCATCGGCTACGCTCCGGCATGAGGAAGGAATCGTGATTCGGTGCTTTCGCAGGAATCGAGGGCGGTCACGAAGCCATGGTATTGAAGGCCGGACTCGATGGAAATCAACCCGCTCCGAGCTTGCTGCAACGTACCGGTGAGGTTGGGACCCACAACCACCGGCCTGATAAGTGTGAGCTTCGAGCTCGGGCTTTGCTAGCCATCGGCGACGATTCGCCGTACTGTACTCGCCTGCTCGGCGTTGGAAGCGGCATGGCAGCGAGGCAGATGCACAACGTGAGCGGCCCGGCATCGTCGACGAGCGACGTCGATGGCGGACTCACGATGTTGCTTGGCGACCGGCAGCAGGTTGACGCTCGGATCGGGCGCGGCGCCGGCAGCCCGGTCGCCAGTGACAGGTTCGTGGGATTCGGCCGCGGTTTGCGCTTTCAGGAAGATGTGTCGAACGAAAGTCTCTTTGCCACGAGGATCTGAACTGATGCCACAACTGCATCTCGACACGGGCAACACCGGCTTCATGCTCCTGTGCACCAGCCTCGTCATGCTGATGACGCCGGGACTGGCATTCTTCTACGGCGGGCTCGTCGGGCGGAAGAACGTC
>JADGOA010000219.1 GCA_017883215.1 Thermoanaerobaculia bacterium
ACACGTAGAGCGGGTGAAATCATCGCGATTGAGCGATCCCTGGACGGCGGCTGTCACACCGCGGCTGGTCAGCGTGGCAGCGATTCAGGTGCTCGGCAATGCGCGACGCCGGTGCGCGCCGGCACGGTCCCTCCGCCAGCCATGCGTACATTGTTGACGGAGGGAAGGCCATGATCGAGTTGACCCAGGAGGAGCAGGAGTACGTGGTCGCCATTCTCAAGTCTGCGCATACAGAGCTCCTGCGCGACCTTTCTCACACCGACAGCCGTGGTTTCCGGCGGGGCCTGCACGACGTCATCGAGATGAACGAGCGCATCGCCGCCAAAGTAAGCGCCGACGCGCCGGTGCACGACTGGAATCATCGGACGGCGCAGGTCTGAACGGACGGTTGCGTCCAACTGCGGACGATGGAAACGGGCTCGTCGTTTTACCTGTCCGAGTGCCGTGGCACCCGGTCGCGAAGTCACTTCGTGGCCTGACCCGGCGACCAGGTCTCACTCCGCAGTGAAGAAGTCCTTCACCTTGTCGAAGACACCCTTGTTCTCTCCCGCAGGCAAGCCTTCGATCGCGGCCAGCTGCTCGTAAATGTGCCGCTGCTCTTCGGTCAGGGAGGAGGGGATGCGGACGTTCACGTGAACGTAGTGATCGCCGCGACCGCTGCGATCGAGAAACTGCACGCCTTTGCCGCGGAGGCGGAACACCTGATTCGGCTGCGTTCCGGAGGCGATGCGCAGCGACTCGGTCCCGTCGATGGTCTGAACGGGGATCTCTCCCCCCAGCGCCGCGCGCGTGACGCTCACCCACTCCTCGGAATGGATGTCGTACTCGCGCCGCGTGAACTTCGGATGGTCCTTGACGGCGATGAAGACGTACAGATCGCCCGGAGGTCCGCCGTTGACGCCCGACTCCCCTTCGCCGGCAACGCGAAGGCGCGAGCCCTCGTCGACGCCGGCCGGGATCTTGACGCTGATCTGCTTTTCCTCGCGAATGCGGCCGGCGCCGCTGCACGAGGTGCACGGCTCCTTGATCACCTTGCCGCTGCCGCCGCACTGCGGGCAGGTGCGGGAAACGGCGAAGAATCCCTGCGCGTAGCGGATCTGTCCACGGCCGCCGCAGCCGCCGCACGTCACCGGCTGGGTGCCCTGTTTGGCGCCGCTTCCGTTGCACGTCGAGCAGGTCACGATGCGGGGAACGTTGAGCGTGACGTCTTTGCCGAAGACGGCCTCCTCGAACTCGAGCTCGAGGTCGAAGCGGAGATCGTTGCCCCGGCCGGCGCGCGTGCCGCGGCGGCGGCTGGTGCCGAAGAAGTCGCCGAAGCCGAAGAGATCTCCGAGGATGTCGCCGAAGTCGGCGAATTGATTGGGGTCGAAGCCGTTCATTCCGCCGACGCCCTGATGGCCGAAGCGGTCGTAGCGCTCGCGCTTCTCGGAATCGGAGAGGACGCCGTAGGCCTCGGCGGCTTCCTTGAACTTCTCCTCGGCGTCAGAGTCGTCGGGGTTCTTGTCGGGGTGGTACTTCACCGCGAGGCGTCGATAGGCCTTTTTGATGTCATCCACCGAAGCGTTTCGCTGCAGCCCGAGGATCTCGTAGTAATCGCGTTTTTCAGTCGTAGCCATGGATTTGAAGGTGTGCCGGCGCCCGGGAGGGCACCGCCGCCGTCCGACGACCCTATTGCGGGGTATCGGTCGACAACATCGATTTCATCGGGTTGTAAAGCATGACGGTGGTGAGCAGCCGCGCCGCATCCTGCAGCTCGTAGGTCGCGTCGGTGAGGCGCTGCTTGTCGTCCGAGACGACCATCTCCTTGGCGTGGCCGATGATGGTCTGCACTTTCCCGCGGTCTTCGTCGCTGAGGAGCTTGCCGAACTCACGGAAGACCTTTTCGTTCGTGTAGATCATTCCTTCGAGCTTGTTCTGCAGCATGCGAACTTCGCGGCGCGCCGCGTCGAGGCGCTGATGCTCGCTGGCCTCGGTGACCAGGCGCTCGATCTCTTCCTTGCTCAAACCGCCGGCGGGATTGATCTGCACTCCGCGCGACTGTCCGGTGGCCTGATCGCTGGCGGTGACGTTCACGATGCCGTTGGAGTCGATGGAGAAGGTGACCTCGATCTGGGGCACGCCGCGCGGCGCGGGGGGGATGCCGACGAGCTCGAACTTGCCGAGCGACTTGTTCTCACGGGCAAAGTCGCGCTCGCCCTGCAGGGCGTGGATCTGCACCTTGTTCTGATTGTCGGCGACGGTGGTGAAGATCAGCGAGTTCTTCGTGGGAATCGTCGAGTTCCGCTCGATGAGCTTCGTGAAAAGGCCGCCATGCGTCTCCAGCCCGAGCGAGAGCGGCGTCACGTCGAGCAGGATCATGTCCTTGATGTCGCCGCGAAGAATGCCGCCCTGGATGGCTGCGCCGACGGCGACGACCTCGTCCGGATTGATGTTGCGGTTCGGCTCTTTGCCGAAGACGTTCTGAACGGCTTCGATGACCTTGGGCGTGCGGGTCTGCCCGCCGACGAGCACCACCTCGTCGATCTGACCCGTGGTGACGCCGGCCGCCGCCATGGCATCCTTCACCGGTCCGATGGTCTTCTGAATGAGGTCGTCGACCATCTTCTCGAACTCGTGCCGCGTGAGCACCGTGTTCAGGTGCTTGGGGCCGGAAGCGTCGGCAGAGATGAACGGGAGCGTGATGCGGCTTTCGGCAGCGGTGGAGAGCTCGCACTTCGCACGCTCGGCCGCTTCCTTGAGCCGCTGCAGGGCCATGCGGTCTTCGCGCAGGTCGATGCCGCTGTCGCGCTTGAAGGTGTCGATCAGCCAGTCCATGACGCGCTTGTCGAAGTCCTCGCCACCGAGGTAGGTGTCGCCGGCGGTGGAAAGCACTTCGAAGAGGCCGTCTTCCAGCTTGAGGATGGAGATGTCGAACGTGCCGCCGCCGAGGTCGTAGACGGCGATCAACTGGTTCTTCTTGTTGTCCAGACCGTAGGCCAGAGCGGCGGCCGTCGGCTCGTTGATGATGCGCAGAACCTCCAGGCCGGCAATCTTTCCGGCATCGCGGGTGGCCTGGCGCTGGGAGTCGTTGAAGTACGCAGGCACCGTGATGATCGCTTCGGTGACCGGCTCGCCCAGAAACTCCTCGGCGAAGGCCTTGATCTCGATCAGAACGAACGCCGAGATCTCCTCGGGAGAATACTGGCGGTCGCGGATCTTCACGTGCACGTCGCCGTTGGACGCCGGCACGATCTGATACGGCAACACCTGCTTGGCGCGCCCCACCTCCTCGGCCTCGTATTTCCGCCCGATGAGGCGCTTGATGGCGAAGACTGTGTTGAACGGATTCGTGATCGCCTGCCGCTTCGCGATCTGTCCGACCAGACGCTCGCCGTCCTCCGTGAAGCCGACCACCGAAGGCGTGGTCCGGCTCCCCTCACGGTTCGGGATCACCTGCGGCGTCGTCACGTCGACGACGGCGACACAGGAGTTCGTCGTCCCGAGATCGATTCCGAGTATCTTCGCCATGAGTTTTTCGGGTAACAGCTACGACGCGCAGCGCATTCTGCCGCAGGTCAGGATACGACAGCTTACGACGTTGCGGGCTCTTCCGGTCCGCCGACAGCCACCCTCACCAATGCCGGGCGCAACAGACGATCGTTCAGGAAATACCCTTTTTGCAGAATTTGTACGACGGTGTGGCCCGGAAGGCTTGGATCCTGTTCGCTCACCACCGCCTCGTGAATGTTGGGATCGAAGTGCACGCCCGACTCGTCCACGATGCGCAGACCGTAGCGCTGCAGGACCTCGAACATCTGCTTGTAAATGAGGGCCACGCCCCGGTGGAACTCGTCCTCGGCTTCGGCGTGCTCGAGGGCTCGGTCGAGGTTGTCGAGAACCGGCAGGAGCTCTCTGAACACGTCGGCCAGCGCAAAGCGGAAGTAGTCCTGCTTCTCCCGGTCCGAGCGCTTGCGGAAATTCTCGAAGTCCGCCAGCGTCCGCATGTAGCGGTCTCTCAACTCCTCGTTCTCGCTGCGCAGCCTCACGTCTTGTCCCGCTGCGGCTTCGTGGCCAATGGACTCGGCCGCAGCTTCCGCCGCCGTGCGCTGCATTTCGTGCTCGATGTCCTCGACCGACGCGCCGGTGTCTTCCAGCACGTAGGCGTCGTCGTCAGGATCGTTGTGCTTGTTGTCTTCCATTTAGGGCTGCTCCCGTTCTTCTTCGATCTTCCGGCTCAGCGCACGTCCCAGATAATTGACCAGCGGCGCCATGCGTGCGTACTCCATTCTCATCGGGCCGATGATGCCTACGATACCAAGACGCGAGTTGTGCGAGCCGTAGCTGCGGGCCACGATTCCGAAGTTATGTATCTGCGTGAAGTCGCTCTCCCCGCCAATCAGGATCTGCAGGCCGTCCTCGGCGAGGCAGGAGTTCATGATATCGATCAGCTTTTCCTTCTCCTGCAGCGCCAGGAACGTCTTCCGCAACGAGACGGCGTCCGAGAACTCCGGCTTGCTCAGAATCGACTCCGCCCCTTCCACGTAGAGGTCGTGCTCGACCGGCGTCACGTCGTTGACCGCCTCGATGCCGAGAGCGATGGTCCTCTGGAGCATGCGGTCGTGCAGCGCCCGTTCCTCTTCGGTCATGCGGATCAGACGCCGGCGGATGGCGTCCAGCGTGAGGCCTGCGAACTCGATGGAGATGAAGCGGCTGATCTTGTCGAGCTCGTCGCGCGCGAACACCAGCCGGGTTTCCACGATCTTGTTCACCACCACGCCATTGGTCCCGACGATCACGCACATGATCTTGTTCTCGGCCACGAGAACGAAATCCATCGACCGGATGGCGAACTGCAGCAGGGTGGGCATGAAGACGAGACCGACCTGATCACTGAGTCGGGAGAGCAGGCGCGAGGCGAGATGCAGGACCTCGTCGATCTCTGTGGTGTGCGAGACCTCTTCGTCGATGACCTCGCGGTCGTGCCGGGGCAGGCTCCGCGAGTGCATGAGGTAATCGATGAAAAACCGGTATCCTCGGTCGGTCGGGACACGGCCGGCGGAGGTATGCGGATGTTGGAGATATCCGAGGTCCTCGAGGTCGGCCATGACGTTGCGAAGGCTGGCCGGCGAGAGATTGAATCGGCCGGACTTGGAAAGGGAACGGGAGCTCACCGCCTCGCCGGTGGAGACGTGCTGGATGACGATCTCGCGCAGCACGTCGCGTGCGCGGCTGTCGAGTTCGTCGCTGTGGATGTCGAGTTTGTGAGCCATGGAACAATGCTTTAGCACTCAGAGGCCGAGAGTGCTAAGGTCAATTTAGAAATCGCCGGAGCCAGTGTCAAGAACGAAAGGGCGATGCTGATGATTTCGCGGGAGTTACAGGGTCTCGAGCCGTTGCAGGAACCGTCCGGGTCACGGGCGGCACGAATCGCTTCCATTGCCGTGCTCGCCCTCATTATCGCCGCAGCGGCCGCCACCGCGCAGAAAACCATCGATCGCGTGGCCGCCGTGGTCGACCGGCAGGTGATCACGCTCAGCGAGATCGACCAGATGGTGGCGATCCACTTCTTCCCGCGGCGGACCAGCGCGGCGGACGACGACTATCGCCATGACGTGCTCGAGGCGCTCATCGCGCAGACGCTGAGGCTGCGCGACGTGCAGCGATTCGGAGCGCAGGACGTTCCGAAGGACTCCATCGAAGCCCGCCTGCAGGAGATGGAGAAGCGATTCGCTTCCGAGGCGGAGTACATGACGGCGCTTCGAAGTGCCGAGCTCAGCCTCGACGACGTGCGCGCGCTCGTGAAGCGACAGTTACAGGTCGAGAGCTATGTCCAGGAGCGGTTGGCGCCGCTGATCCTCGTCTCGAACGAGGAGATCCAGAGCTACTACAACACGACCTGGAGCCAGCAGCGCCGCGAGCGCGGCCTGCCCATCCCACCGTTGCCCGAAGTGCGCGAAGAGATCCGGACCCTTCTGAAGTCGACCAGGCTGCAAAGCGACATCGACCAGTGGACCGAGCAGCTGCGCGCGCACGTCAACGTCGACGTGTACACGTGGAGAGGGTGAGCCGGGGGCACGGACGTTTGACTCCACCGTAGGGCACGGCTGCTTCTAACGAACCTCTGCAACGCGAATGTAGGGACGCGCGCCAAGCCTGTCATCCCGAGCTGCCGAAGCCGCGGAGCGGCGGAGGACAGCGAGGGATCCCCCGCACTCCCGGGCTGGCGGGGGATTCCTCGCCGCGCT
>JADGOA010000220.1 GCA_017883215.1 Thermoanaerobaculia bacterium
CGAGCATCATCGTGGCGCTTTCGATGTCATGCACGTCGCGGTGTGGCAGACAATCGTGATCCTGGCCGCCGTGACGATGTTCGTCTTCTGGAGCTTGAAATTTGCGGAAAAGCCTCTTCAGGCTCGCCGGTAAGGGAGCGGCCGGCTTCCTCGTCGCTCTCGCGGTGTGGTTCGGTCTTTCGACGCCTTACACCCGGCTGCTGGCCGCACTGAGCGAGGCCGCGGTTCGCGTTACCGAGCGGCCGGCGGTCACCTCCATCACACCGGTAGGGACGCTGATGGTGGTCGATCGCACCGACTTTCCTGCCTCGCCGTCGTCCCGGCAACTGGCCGTCGAATCGACCGACATCACCTTCAATTTCATTCTGCTGGTCACGCTCTTCGCGGCAAACGGTCGCGCTCTGTCCGACCGGAACGTCTTCGGTTTCGTCGGTGCGGCCTTTGCGCTCGTCCTGGTGCATGTGGCCGCGGTCGTGTCGTTCGTCAAGGCGGAGGCCGCCGCGAGTTACGGAGTGTGGAGCGCGGCGCACTATGGCCTGGTGGCGCGCCACTTCTGGGAGGCGGCGCCGTTTTTCTACAGCATCATCGGAGTCCATGGTTCTGTCTTCGCGCTCTGGTGGCTCCTCCGGGCGCCGTCGATCGCATCTTCGCAAAGCGCTTCCAGCGCGAAGCATCAGTGAGCGGCGCCGCAGCGTCACCCTCTCGGGGTGCTCGGTTGTCGGTGCTCCGTGCTCGGGTGTCGAGTTTCTTCCGAGCACCGAGCACCGACCACCGAGCACCATTTCCTCTCGCCATTTAGGTAATGGCCGATCGGCTTATTGCCGAACTGGAAATGGCGACGTATGGTAAATTCGTTGGCGCAGTACACGCCTGATCAGCCGGTCGCGACAGGCGCGCACGAGTCCGGCGGCCACTCCGCAGCCCTCATGCGCGTTCCGCCACAGCCTTCATCCTCAGACGGGTAACCCGAAAGGATGCGAACCGATGGCTACTCAGACCAAGCGTTCCGCCAGGCACACTCGGTCGCAGTCGGCCGCACCCACCGCGGCTGCCGAGGCGAGCAGCCCGGAAGAGCGGACGTCGGGCGGTAGCGACGCCGTGCGCATCGTCGGAATCGGCGCATCGGCCGGAGGTCTCGAAGCATTCATCGAACTCGTTTCCGCCATTCCGACCGACACGGGAATGTCCTTCGTGCTGATCCAACACCTCGATCCGCGCCACAACAGCATGCTTGTCGACATCCTCACCGGCGCAGCGGCGATTCCGGTGCAGGAGGTCGTCGACGGGATGCGGGCCGAGCGCGACCATATCTACGTAATCCCGCCTGACACGGAGATGACCGTTCAGAACGACGTTCTACGGTTGGTCCCCCGGACGCCGAAGGTGCCACATCGCACGCTGGACACGTTCTTCTGCTCGCTGGCGCTGGAACGAAAGAGCAAAGCAATCGGCGTGGTGCTTTCCGGCGCCGACGCGGACGGAGCTTCCGGACTCCAGGCCATTCACGACGCCGGGGGGATCACATTCGCGCAGACTCCCGAGAGCGCAAAGTTCGACGTCATGCCGCGGGCAGCCGCCGTCGCGGCGGACTTCGTGCTGCCGCCAAGTGGCATCGCCGAGCGACTGGTGAGCATCGCCCGGGGCGATGGTTCGAAGGAAGGTGAGCAGCCCGCCGTGGCGTTCGACCGGATCCTGCAATTGCTGCGCGCCAGCCATCCGGTCGACTTCAACCACTTCAAGCGCGCCAGCGTCGAGCGGCGCATCCTCAGACGCGTTCTCCTCGGAGACTACGACGGGTTGAGCAGTTACGCCGATTCCCTCGCCAGGGACAGCGCCGTCGTCGAGACCTTGTACCAGGATCTTCTGATCGGCGTGACCTCGTTCTTCCGCGAGCCGGCGCGCTTCGAGGCGCTCAAGACGATCGTCTTTCCAACGATCGTGCAGAACTGCAGCGCTGAGAACGGCGTCCGCATCTGGGTGGCGGGCTGTTCGACGGGTGAGGAGGTCTATTCGCTCGCCATGACGCTGCTCGAGTATCTCGACGGCCGTCCCGATGCGCCGCGGATCACCATCTACGGGACCGACATCAACGAGCAGTCGCTCCGGAAGGCGAGGGCCGCGCTCTACTCGCCGCGCGTCGTGAGCGGCGTGACACCGGAACGGCTGGCGCAATTCTTCACGGCCGCGCCGGGCGGCTACAAGATCGCCAAGGCTGTGCGCGAGCTCTGCGTCTTCGCCGAGCACGACGTGACCCGCGACGCGCCGTACTCGAGGATCGACCTGGTTACTTGCGCCAACGTCCTGATCTACTTCGATCCGGAGCTGCAAAAAAAAGCGGTCGCACTCCTTCAGTACGCGCTCGCGCCGGGCGGATTCCTGATGCTCGGGAGCTCGGAGAATCTCCGCGGCGCGACCAGTCACCTCACTCCCGTCTCGGCCAAGCCGCTGATCTACCGCAAGCGCCAGGAACCGGGGCCGCCCTCCACGTTCGACGTTGCGCCTCGTTCGCCGCAGTCAAACCTTGTCGCGGCGGCGTCTGTGCCGGTACGGCTCGTCGGAAGTGGCGCTCGCGATGACGACGATACTTTCCTCGCCGCCCATCTCGCTCCCTGCGCTGTGCTCGTCAACGAGCAGATGGAGATCACGCGTATTCGCGGCGAGGTTTCTCCGTTCATCGCGCTGGAACCGGGAGAAGCTTCGCTCAACCTCTTCAACCTCGTCCGGCATCCCGCGGTCCTGGCGGTGCTGCGGCCCGCTGTCCGCCGCGCGTTCCGCGAACAGACGATGGTGACCCACGAAGACATCCTCGTGGTGCACGGCGACGATCGCCGCTCCGTCGCGTTTGAAGTGATTCCGTACGGCACCTCTCCGCCGGACCACGACCGCTGCTGGATCGTGTTCCACAGCATTCCCGCGCCGGCCAGGCGCAGCGCGAAGGCGGGCGTCAAACCAACGGAGATCGACAGCCTGCGGCACGCACTGGCGACCGCCATCGACGATCGCGAGCAACTCGCCGACGAGGCCTCCGCGGCTGCGGAGGAAGCACAGTCGAGCGACGAGGAACTGCGCAGTACGAACGAGGAGCTGGAAACTGCCAAGGAGGAGCTTCAGTCGGCGAACGAGGAACTGAGCACGCTCAACGACGAGCTCCGGCTTCGCAACACATCGCTGGTGAGAATGAACGACGACATCGAGAATCTCCTCGGTGCCGTGGAGATCCCCATCCTCTTCGTTGGCACCGACCTGACCGTGCGCCGGTTCAATGTCACCGCCGGCGTGCTGCTCAACCTGCGTTCGGATGCGATCGGACGGCCTTTACGCGAGGCGAAGTCGACCCTCGACATCGCCCATCTCGAGAAGCTCGTCGGCGCGGTCATGCAAACGGCCGACGCCGCCGACGTGGAGGTCAGGGACACGGCGGGCGACTGGCGCCTTCTGCGCGTCCGCGCCTACCGCACCTCCGCGGGGAAAATCGACGGAGCGATCGTGGCGGTGCTCGACATCAACGAGCTGAAGCGAAGCCTCCTCGTGGCCGAAGAGGCCACGCGTGCCGCGACGATGCAGTCCGAGGCCAGCGCTCTGCTGGCGTCATCGCTCGACTTCGAGACCACGCTCGAGTCTCTGGCCCGTCTCTCGACGGCGGAGTTCGCCGACTGGTGTGCCGTGGACCTGGTCAACGATGATGGTTCGATCCGCCACCTCACCGTTTCGCACGCCAACCCCGTACTGCGCGAACTGGCGCTGCAGTTCCAACAGGCTGCCTTCAGCGAGCCGGAGAGTGCGCCGGGCGCGCCTCAGGCACTGCGCCTGCGCAAGTCAGTGCTTCTTTCCGACATCGCGGAGTGGAAGTTGACCGGCATCCAGCCGGAGGCGAAGATCACGCAGCTCATCGGCGCGCTCGGCGTGAGGTCGCTGATCAGCGTGCCGCTCATCGTCCGAGACAGGGTGCTGGGTACGACGACCTTCTCCTCGTCGCGGCGCAGGTACGAGCTGGCCGACCTGCAGTTAGCCGAGGAGCTGTCGCAACGCGCGGCCGTGGCCATCGATACGGCCATGCTGTTTCGTGAAGCGGAGAGTGCCAACCGCTACAAGGACGCCTTCCTCGGAACGGTCGCCCACGAGCTGCGCACCCCGCTCACGTCGATCCTCGGATGGGTGCAATTGGCCAACGCCGATCCCGAGATGTATGGCGAAGCCCTGGTGCGCGTCGACGAGAGTGCCAGCCTGCTGCGGGTATTCATCGAAGACCTGCTCGACGTCACGCGCATTCGCGAGCAGAAGTTGAGCATGGAGATGGCCGAGATCGACCTGGCGGCACTCGTCAGATCCGCTCTCGAGATTACCGCCACCAGTGCGAGCGGACGCGGTATTCAGGTCCGTTTGCACGTGGCCCTCGATCCTGCGCCGCTGCGCGGCGATCGCGTGCGGTTGTTGCAGGTCGTGTGGAACCTGCTGAGCAACGCCATCAAGTTCACCGAGCCCGGAGGCGAGATCGACATCGCGCTCGAACGGGACGGCAACGACGCCCGATTGTCGGTCAGTGACACCGGCGTCGGCATCAGCGCCGACTTCGCGCCGCACGTCTTCGAGCTGTACCGTCAGGCGGAGAAAACGCCCAGTCACAGGCCGGGACTCGGGATCGGTCTGTCGATCGTCGCGCAGATCGTGAAACTCCACGGCGGGAGCGTGCGCGTCGAGAGCGCGGGCCTCGGCCACGGATCGACATTCATCGTCACGATCCCCCTTCTCGTGGCCACGCCGGAAGGTCGCGCGGAATCCACGCGCTCCGGGCGCCGCTCCGGGAGATCCCGCCGAGGCGATCCGGTAGTCGCAGCGACAACCGGATCAGAGGAGCCTTCCGGATCAGAGGAGCCTTCGTGAACGCGGCGACGGTTCCGGGCGACTGGAGGATTGTTTGACCAGCCAGGTCGTTCGCCTCACGGTCACTTCGCCCGCGTCTTGAACGGTTTCGTTCGTCCGGGTTGGCCTACCGGCGCTTCGCCGGGGATGAAATTCGACTGCCCGCTTCTTCCCTGTCTCTTCTCGTATTGCCGCGGGTTGCCCGAGGGCTGTGGCTGGTGGGGGAGAGATTGGCCGTGAGGATGCTCGTGTTCGCGTCCGCCGTTCTGGTTTACGTCGTTTTCCTTGTTTTGTCTGCTCATGCCATGGTGAGCGTGCGAGGAACATGCCTCAGATCAGCGAACCTCCGGCGGAGGCCCTCCTTATCTCTTGATCGTCTTGCCGAGGTCCGTGAGGGCGTCGCCGATCTTCCGCCGAGCCTTCCCGAGCCCCGCCTCGGCCGCTCCGCCCTTGCGCTCGGCGGCCCCCTCCTTCTCCAGGCGGGCGTTCCCGGTGACCACCCCCGCGGCTTCCTTCAGCCGGCCCTTGACGTTCCGCGCCTTGCCCCGCATTTCGTTCCTGTTCATGACCTGCCCTCCAGTCCTGCCCGCTACGGCTTGATTTTGCCGACCACGAGCTCGTTGTTCACGTCCTTGACGCCTTTGGTGGCGCGAGCCAGGCGCTCCGCTGTGTCCTTGATCGCCTGGGAGCTGACGCGGCCAATCAGCGTGTCAATCCACCGAACCTCAGAGATGCAAGCCACCGAGCAGGAACAAGAGCAGCAGAACGATCAGCACCACGCCGACGATCCCGATGCCGCCGCCCGTACCCCATCTCCGATATCCGTAATAGCCGCCGCCGCCGCCGAACAGCAGCACCAGAACGACGATCAACAAGATCAGTAACATGAGAATCTCCTTTCAGATTTTGGTCAGACGAGCGGTTGCCACGCACGGCTCAGGTTCACCGAAACGACGTCGCGCGGCCATACCGCCGCGGCGAGGTAGTAGTAGCCGTCGCCGAGGCGCCGGAATTTCGCCCCGAGCTCGGTCAGGCTGCGACAGACACCGGCGCGGCCCCGAACTCCGGAACGTTCGATCTGGTTACCGGTACGCTGGGCGACGCTGTCAAAAACCTGGATTTCATCGAAAGAGCGGCTCAATGGGAGTACCTCTACTGTTCAGCTTGCACGATTGGCGCCGTCGGATGCCCTCATCATGGCCGATGGAGCGGTGATGAACCTGTAGGGACGCGCAGCAGCGCCGTCTCAAGAGGCCGACCCTCGTGGAGAGCGGACATTCTTGTCCGCTGCCGACGGACATTCTTGTCCGGCGGCTCCCGAGCAGCGTGGCCGACGGCAAGCGACAATCGGCGA
>JADGOA010000221.1 GCA_017883215.1 Thermoanaerobaculia bacterium
CCCCGCCACCCCGGGAGTGCGGGGGATCCCTCGCTGTCCTCCGCCGCTCCGCGGCTTCGGCAGCTCGGGATGACAGGCTTGGCGCGTGTCATTAGAAGTCGCTGCGCAGGCGGAGCGCGGCGAAGGATCTCAAGATGCGAAAAGGTTCATCGATTCAACCTTCAGGCATCTTGAGATGCTTCGCTCACACCCAGCCTTCCACCTCGCTCAGCATGACGGGGAGAGCTACTCGGCGACGGCTTCGCTTTCGACGCCGGCGTTCGAACGGGCGTGGATGCCGAGGCGCTTCATCATCTCGTTCAGCGTGGAGGGCTTCAGCTGCAGGAGCTCTGCTGCTTTTTTCTGAACGCCGTTCGCCAGCTCCAATGACTGCAGGATCATCGTGCGCTCGTAGCGCGAGACCGCGTCCTTGAGCGAGATGCCGTCCGTGGGAACGACCATGGCCGGCTGTTCGGTGCTGACAGGATAGCGGAGGTACTCCGGCATCAGGTCGGCTCCGATTCGGTCGGTGGTGCACAGCACTACGGCGCGCTCGATGGTGTTCTCCAGCTCGCGCACGTTGCCGGGCCAGGTGTGGTCCATCAGGATGTGCATCGCGTCGGGCGTGACTTCCTTCACCAACCGCTTGTTCTCGTCGGCGTACTTCTGGAGGAAGTGATTGACGAGCAGCGGAATGTCCTCGCGGCGGCGGCGCAGCGGCGGCAGGGTGATGGTGATGACATTGAGCCGGTAGAAAAGGTCTTCGCGGAACCGCAGGTCCTGCATCAGCTTCTGCAGATCGGCGTTGGTGGCGGCGATGATGCGCACGTCGACCTTGACCGTGTCGACGGAGCCCAGGCGCATGAACTCCTTTTCCTGGATGACGCGGAGGAGCTTGGCCTGGGTGTCGAGATTGATGTTGCCGATCTCGTCGAGGAAGATCGACCCGCCGTCCGCCACTTCGAACAGACCGCGCTTGGTCGCGATCGCCCCGGTGAACGCACCTTTCATGTGGCCGAAGAGCGACGACTCGAGCAGTTCCGGCGGGAGCGAGCCCGAATTGACGGTGACGAATGCGTTCCGCGCTCGGGGGCTGGCATGATGGATGGCTTTGGCCACCAGCTCCTTGCCCGTGCCCGACTCGCCGAAGATCAGGATGTTCGACCGCGACGGCGCCGCGAGGCGGATCAGATCGAAGATCTTCCGCATCGCTTCGCTCTTGCCGATGATGTTCGAGTAGGCGTACTTCTCGGAGAGCTCGGACTTGAGCCATTCGTTCTCACGCGAGAGGCGCCGCTGCTCGAGGGCCTTGTTGAGCGTCAGGACGACTTCCTCGTTTTTGAACGGCTTGGGGATGTAGTGGAAGGCCCCGTGCTTCATCGCCTCGATGGCGCCGTCGATCGACGAGAAGGCGGTGATCACCACGACGGGCAGCGTGGGGTTGGAGATGCGGATCGCGCGCAGGGTGTCGATGCCGCTGATGCCGGGGAGCATCACGTCGAGGATGACGCAGTCGACCTCTTCGTTGTCGAGGACGTTGAGCCCTTCCTCGCCGCTGGCAGCAAGCAGGACCTCGAATCCTTCGCGGCGCAGCACCGCCTCGAGGACGTCACGAAGGACTTCCTCGTCGTCGACGATGAGAATCCGCAGTGATTTCTGTTCGGTCATTCGGAGCGCAGAGTTTCTCGACCCTCAGCCTGGCTATTCTGCTTCGACGGCGCCGGAACCCGCGGCAAAGAGATGGAAAACTCCGAGCCCAGGCCGGGACTGCTCTCCACTTCGATCTCGCCACCCGATGCGTTCACGATGCGGCGCGCGATGGCCAGGCCGAGACCCGTTCCACCCTGTCCGCGTTTGGTCGTGACCAGCGGGTCGAAGATCCTGCCGATCAGCTCCGGCGGGATCCCCTTACCGTCGTCCCTGATGCGAATGACGGTCCGTTCCCTCTCGTCCGCGACGTCGATCCAGACGTTGCCGCCATCTGTGACGGCGTCCCGGGCGTTGATGAGAACGTTCGTCAGAACCTGCTGGAGGTCGTGAAAGTTCCCGCGCACGAACCTTGGCTCCCCGGTCTCGACGTGCACGGCGACCGACTTGGCGCGGAAGAGATCCTCGTGCAAAGCGACCGTGTCGCTGATGAGGTTGGCCAGCGGCAGAATGTCGTGGCTGCGCGGACGGCTGGCGATCAGGTCGAGCAGGCTGTTGACGAGGTTCGACGCCCGGAAGGTCTGCTGCTCCATCTTCTTGAGGAGCTTGTACTTGGGGTCTTCCGGCGCCGTCTCGGCGAGCAGCAGCTGCGCATACGAGGAGATGCCGGTCAGCGGCGTATTGACCTCGTGCGCCACCCCCGCAGCGAGCAGGCCCAGGGAAGCCAGCCGCTCCTTGTCCTGCAGCTCGCGCTCGAGTCGCACCCGGTCGCTGACATCGCCGATCACGATCACCCGCGCGCCGGCCTCCACATCCCCGGCATGGAGGGGGCTCGTCGTCACGGTGACTTCCTTCTCCTCGCCGTTCCCGTTGACGAAGTGGGTTTCGATCGAGCGGGCATTCGACTCCCGCAGCTCCGCGTACGGCGGGAAGAGCACCTCGATCGCCTGCTCTTCGTGACCCGGACCGACGAGATCCCAGAAGGCCTGATTCGCCGTGAGAACCGTCCCGTCGTTGGCCACGACGGCGATGGCCGACGACGAAGACTCGATGATGTTCTCGTTGTACTCCTTCAGCGCGCGGATCTCCTCGAGCTGGCGGCGGAGCCGGCCGTACAACCGGGAGTTCTCGATGGCCAGCCCCACCGATGCCGTCAGCGACTCCAGCAGGTGAAGATCGTCCCGGGACAACGGCTCCTCTCCCCGCTTGGTACCGAGCAGCAGCAGGCCTTGCAGCTCGCCGCGGTTCCAGAGCGGAAAGGCGTAGCGATAGCCGGCCTTCAGCAGCTGCCACGGCAGTTCCGTCGCATCCGGAAGCCGCGGCTCGGTCAGGACCAGCGGCTGTCTCTTCACAATGCCGAAGTCCGATTCGGCGACGCGCCGGGGGATCCCGTCTTCCGGCTGATAGATGACCAGCCCGCCGGCTTCGCGCGTGAAGAGATTCATCTTCTGAATGTCCAGGGCGGCGCGCAGACGCTCGCGCATCATCGCGATCAGCTCGTGGACGTCATGGAACGTAGCCAGCTCCTGCGCGAAGTCGGCCATGGTGCTGCGGTGGCGGTACGTCTCCCGGTAGAGGATCCGCTCGATCATCGACTCGACGCGCCCCTTCACCGGGATCAGCACACCGGCGATCACAAGCCCGGAGGTGAACGCCAGGAAGTTGCGCTCCATCGCCGAGCGCTCCTCGATGATGCGCGAAAGGATCAGGTTCACCGTCGAGAACGCGATCACACCGAAGGCGAAGGTGACGGAGTAGGCGAGCACTTCCTTGATCACCACCTCCACGTCCCAGAGCTTGTACTTGAGGATCGAGACGGCGAAGGCCAGAGGAATGAGCGCGAGCGGAATGATGGAGAGCGTCGCGAACGCGGAGTCGGTGCGCGGCATCGCCCCGACGAGCGAAGGAACGATGTAGATCACCAGGAAGGGCAGCAGTCCGAGCGCCATCCCAAGGTAGATCCACTGAATCTGCTTGCGGCCCACCGGCGCCGCGCGGCGGTACGTGTATGCCAGCGCCACCAGCGCCAGCGTGAAGTAGAGGCCGAAGTCCAGCAGCTCCCAGCGCTCGATGGCGGTGAACGAGCGCAGTGGCGACGCAAGCTCGATCCTGTTGCGCAGCAGCAGCAGGTCGAGCGTCCAGAGCGCGAGCAGCGCCGGCGGCAGATACATCAGCGCGATCACGCGGTGGTCGCGCAGAACCGGCTTCGGGAAGAGGAGAAAAAAGTGCAGCGCCAGCGGCGGGAGGAGGATCAGCGCCATCTCCTCGACCGTCTGCAGCAACTTGTAGGTGAGATCGATGTCGCCCGCTCGCGTGTAGACGTAGACGATGAACGAGAGCAGCGTCACGAAATAGAACATCGTGCTCTCGCTCGTATCGCCGCGGAACAGCGTGAAGAGGCCGATGGCCAGGTAGAGAAATCCGATGAAGCTGAGGATCAGATACGGATAGTCGATCTTGAGCTGCGGGACTTCGTACGTCAGAGTGAAGGTGCGGCCGCCGCGCTCGACGAGCATCGGCACGCGCTGGCCGATCCGGCGGAGCGTCTTCTGCAGCCCCTCGATCTCCGTCGTGGCTGTCCCGCCGATGAGCCAGATCTGATCGCCCGAGCGCAGGCCCGCACGCGCCGCTGCACTGTTCTGCTCCACCGACTTGACGACCACTACGCCGTTGTTCCGGGTGAACGTGAAATCGATCCGCTCGAAGGACGAGCGTTTGCGCTGGAATGAAGCGAAGCCACCGACGACGAACGCGAGGGTAAGGAGACCGATGCCGACGTTGGTGAGGACGGACCTGCGCATCTGAGAACGGAAACTATTCAACCAGGGTGCCGCGCCAAATTTGCGTCAAGTGACTGATTCTAAATGCCACAAGACCCCGTGAAAGGCATGGATTCGACATTGCCCTCCAATTACTTGGATTTGGTGACCGGAAATTTGCACACTTGGCGAAGGAGGCAGACGTCGCAATTCTCCTTCTGCCGCTTGCGGCTGCAGAGATCGAGGATGCCGAGCCGGCAGAGGGCGAAGTCGTAACGGACAGGGTCGGAGGCGTCGAAGGCCGCGAGGCGGGAGGTGATCGCCCGTGCGGTCTTCCAGTCGGCTGACTTGCGATCTGTGAGGCCGAGGAAGGTCGCGATGCGATGGATGTGTGTGTCCACCGGTATCACGAGTTTCGAGGCGTCGACGAAGGTCCAGAGGCCCAGATCGGGCGACGTCCGCCGCACCATCCAGCGGAGGTAGAGGTTCATCCGCTTGCACGCGCTCCCCTGCTCGGGCGACGACACGAGATAGCCGATCTTCTTCGCCTCGGCTTTTGTAAGGCCGTCGGCGGCCATGGCCGCAGCGAACCGGGCCAGCGACGGTCCGATGTCGCGGTCACGCTCGTCGTAGCAGCTGCGAAACAGACCGCCTAGCGAGGCGTGCTCGCGAACGACGGCGGCGATGCGCTGGAGGAACAACACCAGATCAGCCGTTTTGTGGAATCGATGCACGAACCCGGCGAAGCGCCGCTCCGCGTCGCTGCGATCGAAACGAGCGACGTACGCGTGCGGCGACGGCGACATCGCGCCGAGCACCGTGCCGATGTTGGCCACGATGATGTCTGCGCGGCCGTACGCGAACGCTGCCGCGATGAGACCGGCCACCTCCTGGTCGAGGGGATCGCGATAGCGCAGGACCAGCTGCAGCGGATCCGGCGCGATCGTGGCAATGTCGAATCTCTCGACGAGCTGATCGAGGCGCTCATGGAGCACCTCCTGAGAAACCGGCTTGCGCAGCCTCATTGAGCGGTCGACTTGTTCTGCGCCTTCGCGTCGCGCGCGACCGGCTTCCCGTCTTCGGCATCCACCCACTCGGCGGAACCGAGGTTCGGCGCGGCGATGGCGATGACGACGAAGGGCGAGGTGAGCACCTGGGTGACGACGTTGCCTCTCTGCGGGTGCCGCATCGTCACCTTCACCACGGCGTTGCCGCCGGAGAGAGTGACGCCGGCGGGAACGAGCGAGTAACCACCCGTCGAGCGCTGCTGGTCGATGAAAAAGACCACCGACTCTTTCGCGAAGTCGACCGCCGGCGCGGCCCCCCTGCCGATGAGATTGTTCCAGATCCGCCCGTACGTCTCGGCGTCACGCGCGATGACCACGGCCGGCTGGTCGTAGCTGGCCGCGGCGTAGGCGCCCTCCTGGAGCTTGCGGAACTTCACAGTCGCTTTCGCCGCCGCGGATGCGCAGCCCGCGAGCATCGCCACGGCGAGGAACCATGCTACTGGCTTCATCCATCGCGGCAACAGGCATGGTTACGAAAGTGTTCCGCGGCGTCAACCAGGAGCGCCGGCTGCCAGCCGGCCGGTGCGGCGGCAGCCTGCCGCCGCGGGCTGGCAGCCCACGGACCGGCCGCCTGGCAGGCGGCGCTCCGAACAACAAACCTGCCGATCAACTGTACGCCCCGTCAATCGTATAGACGTCGTGCAGCCGACAACGGAGTGGCTCGCCTCAATGCGCATCAGGGCACTTCTTCCCGGT
>JADGOA010000222.1 GCA_017883215.1 Thermoanaerobaculia bacterium
AGCGACGCCAGCACCTCGCAGGTGTGTTGTGAAAGGCGCGGCGGCGGCGTGTCGATCGAGCCCGGCGTCTTCTCGAATTTCGCCGTCAGCGTGAACAGTCTCAGAGGGCCGATCTTCGGCTCATCGATGCTGCGGATCGACTGGCGATGCACGACCTGCGGCGCTGTGAGCGCTTCCTCCAGCGAGAGAATCGCGCCGGACGGGATGCCCTTCGCGTTGAGCACTTCGACCCAGTGGCCGGTCGTCTCGGTCCTCAGCTTTTCTTCGAGGATCGGAGTCAGCTGGGCCCGATTGTTTTTCCGCGTGTCGCGCTCCTGGAAGCGAGCGTCGGTCACGAGCTCCGGGACGCCGAGCGCAGCGGCGAGATCCTGCCACTGCTGCTGCTGATTGGCGGCGATGTTGATGTACCCATCCCTGGTGCGGAACGTCCCGGAGGGAGCGGCGGTGAAATTGTCGTTGCCCATCAGCTGCGGCTGCTGCCCGCCGATCAGCAGATTCGCCGCCACCCACCCCATCATCGGCATGATCGAATCGAGCAGCGCCACGTCGATGAACTGCCCTTCGCCTGTCCGCTCGCGATGCAGCAGCGCGGCCATGATCGCGAACGCCGCGTTGAGGCCGCCGACCGTGTCCCCCACGGGAAACCCGCAGCGAAGCGGGTTGAGCCGCTCGTCTCCGTTGATGGCCATGACGCCGCTGAGGCCCTGGATGATCTGGTCGTAGGCCGGTTTGACTGCGTCGGGGCCGGTCTGCCCGAAGCCGGAGATGGCGCAATAGACGAGTCGCGGATTTCTCTCTGCCAGCCCCTGGTAGCCGAGGCCGAGGCGCTCCATCACGCCCGGACGGAAGTTCTCCACCAGGACGTCGGCGCTGTCGACGAGGCGCAGAAAGATCTCCCTGGCCTCGTCGAATTTCAGGTTCAGCGTCAGCGACTTCTTGTTCGCGTTCTGGGCGAGGAAACTCGTCCCCATCAGCTCCGCGTTGAGCTTCGGTACGTTGCCGAGCTTGCGGGCCAGATCACCGCCGGAGGGATTCTCGATCTTGATGACCTCGGCGCCGCACAAGGCCAGCAGCTCCGTCGCGAACGGTCCGGCCAGAACGTTGGTCATGTCGAGGACGCGGATGTTGTCGAGGATGGCTCTTTTCATGTTGTGTTTTCACACCGGCGCCAGCTCCGGCACCGGTCCGGTCACGTGAATCTTCCCTGGGAGAGCGCGGCCGAGGAACTCCTCCGCCTTCTTTGCCGCAGCGGTGAGAGCGTCGAGGTTGATGTCGTGGCGGAGGTCCATGCGCTGGAGCATGTGCACGAGATCTTCCGTGGCCACGTTGCCGCCGCTGACGGCGGTGAACGGGCAGCCGCCGAGGCCTGCCACGGCTGAATCGAACGAAGTCACTCCCGCGCGGAAGGCAGCGTAGCAATTCGCGAGAGCCAGGCCGTAGGTGTCGTGAAAATGGCACGCCGAGACCACGTTCGGCGCGAGGTCGTGAATCGTGCCGAAGAGATCCTCGACCTGCGAAGGGTCGGCGTGACCGGCGGTATCGGCGAGGCTGATCATCGTCAGCCCGGCATCGAGATAGCGGCCGACAATGCGCAGCACGTTCTTCGGTGGCACTCTCCCTTCGTAGCCGCAGCCGAAGGCGGACTGCACCGAGACCTGCACCTTCGCTCCCTCCGCGCTGGCTCGTTTGGCCATGGCCGTGATCCGGTTGAGCGCTTCGTCGGTGGACATGCCGGTGTTCTTCCGGCTGTGCGTGTCGCTGGCGGAGACGCCCATGCAGAAATAGTCGACGCCGCAGGCGAAACCACGGTCCAGACCCTTCTCGTTGAGGACGAGCGCGGAAAACGCAGCGTGTGACCGGGTGCGGCCGGGGGCGGTGAAGTGCAGGAACAGCTGCTCGGTGTCCGCCATCTGCGGAACGCGCTCGGGATTGACGAACGAGCCGAGCTGCACGACGTCGACTCCCGAGCCGATGAGCGTCTCGACCCAGGCGATCTTCGTCGCCGTCGGAATGACGCTCTTCTCGATCTGCAGCCCGTCGCGGGGACCGACTTCATGGATGACGATCGTTTTCATTCGCGCCACCTTAGTGATCAGTTGTCAGAATCGGGGGTCGGGGGTAGGAGGCGAGGTTGGCGTTTCATCCTCCGACCCCCGACCCCCGTGAGCCGGCCAACGATCACTAATCACTGCTCACTGCTCACTCAACAGATCAAACAGTCGCCGCCACCCGCAGTTTTCCCGCAATGGCCTCCGCCATCTCCAGCGTCTTGCTGCTGCCGCCCATGTCATACGTCCGGACGCGGCCCTCGGCGATGACCTCCGCCACGGCGGCCTCGATGCGGCCGCCCTTCTCGCTCTCGCCCAGCCAGTCGAGCATCATCTTCGCCGCCAGGATCGTTGCGATCGGATTGACCTTGTACTGACCAGCGTACTTCGGCGCCGAGCCGTGCGTCGGCTCGAAGACGGCGAGCTTCTCGCCGATGTTCCCGGAGGCTCCGAAACCAAGGCCGCCAACCATCTGCGCGCAAAGGTCGGAGATGATGTCGCCGTAGAGATTCGGCGCCACGAGCACGTCGTAGTTGAACGGGTTCTTCAGAAGCCACATCGTCATGGCGTCGATGTTCGCCTCGTCCATGGCGATCCCCGGGTAATCGCCTGCCACCTCTTTGGCGATCTCCAGGAAAAGACCGTCGGTGGCCCGCACGACGTTCGCCTTGTGAACGACGGTGACTTTCTTCCGGCCGTTCTTCTTCGCGAATTCGAAGGCGGCGCGGATGATCCGCTCTGATCCCTTTCGTGTGTTGATCTTGCACGAGATCGCGTACTCGTCGCCCTCGAGAGCCGCGAAGGCGGAGAACGGCTTGGACAGCTTTTTCAGCACGTCCGACAGCTCTTCGGGAACGGGGGAAAACTCCACGCCGGAATAGAGATCTTCGGTGTTTTCGCGGTAGACGACGAGGTCGATCCCTTCCTTGAAGTTCAGCGGGTTGCCGCGGAACGCCTTGCACGGCCGCAGCGAGATGTACAGATCGAACAGCTGCCGCATGCGCACGATCGGCGACCGGTAGACCAGTCCCTTTCCCTTGAGCGCCGGCGAAAGCTCCGCTTCGGCCGCTTTGACGGGCTTCGACGTGATCGCGCCGAACATGGCGGCGTCGACGTTCTTCAGCAGCTCGATGGTGCGTTGCGGGAAGGCGTCGCCTTCCCTGCACCAGAATTCCCAGCCGATGTCGCCGTGGATGTATTCGGCTTCGAAGTCGATTGCGTCGAGGACGATCTTCGCCGCCTCGAGCACTTCGATTCCGATGCCGTCGCCGGGAAGCCAGGCAATGCGGTACTTGGCCATTGTTGCTGTCTCCTTGGAAGTCCTGAGTGCTGAGTCCTGAGTCCTGAGTGGCGCCGTATGAGTTATACAGGGTCGCTGGGTCACTGAGTGGCTGACTGCGCCACTCAGGACTCAGCACTCAGGACTCAGGACTGTTCTCCGCCACCACTCGCGACCGCGTGTACGCGATCAGCCCGCCGGCGTCGATGATGGCTTGACGTGATTTCGGCAGTGGCTCGATGGGGAACGTTTTGCCGGTGGTCGTGTTCACCACCCGCTCTTCGTAGATCTCCAATGCATCGCCGACGCTGGCCTCGATCTGGGGACAGACGATCGTCCGCAGCCCGAGATTGATCGCGTTCTGCAGGAAGATGCGGGCGAAGCCCCTGGCCACGATCGCCAATTCATAGCCCTTCAGCGTCGAAGCGGCCTGCTCGCGGGAAGAGCCGCAGCCGAAGTTCTTCCCGGCCACGAAGGCGCTCCCCCGCGGAAACTCGCCCGTGGCCAGCTTCTTGTTCAGCTCCGGCAGATCGGCAAACGCGTACTGCGGCGTTTCCGAAGGGAGGACGGTGGCCATGTAGCGGCCGGGATAGATGACGTCTGTGGAGACGTCGTCATCCAGCTTCCACACAAGCGTCGTTTTCAGGAGCGGGGAACTGGAAGGTTGCGTCATGTTTTGAAACTCCTTTGGGAGGGCGGCTGATGCGACCGGTGAGTGCGCTCGCGGCGGCCACGGCGGGCGAGCAGAGATAGACCTGCGCTTTCGCGTTGCCCATGCGGCCGAGGAAATTGCGGTTGGTGGTCGACAGCGCCGTTTCACCGTCGCCCAGGGCGCCCTGGTGAACGCCGAGGCAGCATCCGCAGCCGGGGTTCATGATGATCGCACCGGCGTTGATGAGATCGTCGATCACGCCGCGCTTCATCGACTCGCGATAGATGCGCCACGAAGCGGGAAAGACGAGCATCCTCACTCCGTCGGCGATCTTCCGCCCGCGCAGGATCGATGCCGCGACGGCGAGGTCGTCGGCGCGGCCGTTCGTGCAGGAGCCGATCACGATCTGGTCGACTTTCGTCCCTTCCACCCTGTCGATCGTCTTCACGTTATCGACGGTGTGCGGACAGGCGATCTGATACGTCAGCTGGGAAGCGTCGACTTCGACCGTCTGCACGTAGCGGGCGTCGCGGTCCGGCTGCACGAGATCGAGCTCGCCCTTGTACCCGGCCACCTCGCGGAGATATCGCACGGTCTCGCTGTCGGCCGGCACGATCCCGGCCGTGGCCCCTGCTTCGACCGCCATGTTGGAGAGCACCAGCCTGCCCGACATCGGCATGTTGCGGATGGCGTCGCCGTGGAACTCCAGCACCTTGTAGTTCGCGCCTTCGGCGGAGAGCCGGCCGATGAGGTGGAGGATCAGATCCTTCGGCGAGACGAACTCTGGGAGTACGCCGCTCACGACCACTTTGATCGTTTCCGGAACCTCGATGTTGAGCGCGGCGCCGAGCGCCCAGACGCTCGCCATCTCCGTGGCTCCGATACCGAAGGCGAACGCGCCCATTGCGCCGTGGGTAGTCGTGTGGCTGTCGGTGCCGACCACGACCGCACCGGGCACGACGTAGCCGTTTTCCGGGAGGATCTGGTGGCAGATGCCTCCCTGATCGGCGCGGATGTCATGGAATTTCGTAATCCCCTGCAGAGCGACGAACTCGCGAATCCTCTTCTGATTCGTGGCCGTCTTCGCGCTCTCGGCCGGGACGCGATGGTCGAAAATGATGGCGATTCGCGAGGGATCCCATACCCGCGCCTCGATCCCGGTCTCGGCGTAGATCTCCCGGAACTGGTTGATGACGAGCGCCGCATTCTCGTGCGACATCGCCAGGTCGACGCGCGGTTCGACGACCTCGCCGGCGGACACGGCCGGCCTCCCGGAAGCGCGGGCGAGGATCTTCTCAGCAACCGTCATTGGCATGGCTAGGCTCCTTGGCCCAATCTGGCTCGATCGTAGACGGCGCGTCGCACGAGAGGCCGCACGGGGGATCACATGCACTCGTGACCGGCGGTACAGTGAGCGAACGCCGGACCGCGGCCAAAGACCCCCGGAAGTCAGCGCGACGACGGTGTATCCCGTCACTTTTTCCTTCGGCTCGGTCGAATAACATAGAAGTGTTGCAGACCAACATTCCCATCCAAGCCATGCTCAAGAACGAATCGACCGAACGGCGGCGCGTCCAGCGGATCCATCTTCTCGAACCTCTCGGCGGCAAAATCCGCGGCAAGAAAGTGCACGTGCTCGACATCTCGCTGCGGGGCGTTCGCGTCGGCCATTCGGAGGTGCTCGGACCGGTAGGCGAAGAGTGCGAGCTGTCATTCGAGTGGGAGGGGCAGACGCTGGTACTCGACTGCCGGATCCGGCGCAGCACGGTCCAGCGGATCGGCAAGGCGGCGTACGCGCGAACGCTGTATCACTCGGGCCTGGAGTTGAGGCCGTCGGGTCGGTCGCTTCAGGGGCTGCGCGGGATGATCGAGGAGCACGTCGAACGAGCGTTGGACGAGCAGAAAGCGAACGCGCGGGGTGTGCCGCCGCAGGAGTCGTCGCGCGAATCGGCGACAAACGAATTCGTCAGGCACGAGCTCGCCAATCAGATGTGGCGCAGCGTTCGGACCACCGATCGAGAGCAGCCTCCGAACGGCTTCACCATCGCGGCCAATCACAGCCGGCTCGAAGTTCAGATGCTGAAGAAGGCCTATCTCAGCGGCGACGAAAGCGCCCGCGAAGCCATTCAGAAGATCGCGAAACTCAGCCTCGACAGCAGCGAAA
>JADGOA010000223.1 GCA_017883215.1 Thermoanaerobaculia bacterium
CTACAGCCGCGACTTGGCAGCTTCGGCGGCGGCACGGATCTCGGGCTGGTGCGCGTCGATCGCCAGCGAACGGTTCCAGTAGTCCAGAGCGCGCGCGTAGTCGTTCCGCTTCGCGTAGAAGATCCCGATGTTGTTCAGAGCCAGGGTCGAGGCCGGCTGCAGCCCGAGGGCCCGCTCGAGCTCCGGCAGCCCTTCCGTGTAACGCTCGGAGGCGGCCAGCACCGACCCGAGGTTCGCCGCGACCTCATAGGACTCGGGAAAAACCTGCTTCCCTTTTTCCAGGAGGGCGATCGCGCGCGTCGGCATGTTGCGCTCGCGATAGAGCGCCGCGTAATCGATGAACCAGCGCTCTGCGTTCGGCAGACCGTTGGCGACTGCCTGCATGAAGGCGTCGTCGGCTGCCGTGTATTGCTGCCGTTCCGTCAGAGCCATGGCCAGGTTCAGGTAAGCCGCGGCACGCTGCGGGTTGATCTGAATGGCCCGCCCGAACGCGTCGACCGCTTCCTGCACCTTCCCCTGTTTCTGCAACGTGACGCCGAGGTTGTTGTAGTAGGCGTAGGCACCCCAGCGCTCCGGCGGAAGCGGTTTGGCCGCGGCGGTCTGCTGCTCCTGATCCGCGAGCATCGGGGCGGGATGGCGCGAGGGATCGTAGAGATGCCCGATGGCCTGCAGCTCTGTCTCGTACGGCTGCCGTGCGATCCGCGCGTCGGTGGCCAGCGGACGCGGGTTGATGAACTCGCTGTAGCTGACCACGCGCACCGATTGGACCGGCGTGATGTCGTGGAAAGCCCAGGCGGGGAGATGTCCCGGCATGTCGGCGCTTTGGGGCAGGCCGAGGATCGCCAGGACGGATGGAGCGATGTCGTAGATCGACAGCGTGTTGGTGCCTCCACCCGCGGCGACGTGATTGCCGTAGGCGATGAACACGCCGGGGCGGCCGTGGTCGTCCAGAGCCGGCCCGCCGTTCGGCATCGAGCGGGGGCGGTCCTTCCCCCACTTGAACCCGTGAGCCGACATGACGATGACCGTCGTGTCGGGAGGCAGCACGTTCATCCACTCGCCCAGCAGACGGTCGATCTCGGTGTAGTAGTTCGACGCCGCCGGCCAGAACTTCCGGTATGCATCCGAGCTGATGCCCTCCCGGTACGGCGGGTGATAGGGCGCAAAGAGGTGGTTCACCACGTCGGTGCCGCCGTACGACATCATGAAGAGCAGCGGCTGCTGCTCGCGATAGAAGTTGATGGCGACGCGGTGGTCGCTCCAGGTCTTGGCGAGGACCGTTCGGAAGATGTTGATCGGGTTCCGCTGGTTGTTCGATCCCACGGCCTCCTGATATTCATTTTCGGTGATGTTGAGGAATCGCCGGACCTGGTCATATCCGACGGTCTGCACCGGAACCTCGAGCTGCAGCGCCCGTGGTGCTGCCGCGGGGGGATAGACCGCGTCCGGAACCATCTCCACCGGAGCGTCGAAGAAGAACGATTCGGCGGAGGTCGGCGGCCATGCCGTCCACCAGGCGACCGTCATGGCGTGCCGGCCGAAGGCCTCACTGATGTCCCACAGCGCCGGCACATGACGGGAGAAGGCATCGACCGGCGTGTTGCGCGTGCGGTCGATGAAATCGATCACGCCGTGGCGGTCGGGCGGCAGGCCGGTGGCAACGCTCGTCCAAAGCATCGGCGAGACCGTCGGCTGGATCGTCTGCACCGCCGCGGTTCTGCCGCCGCGGGTCATCGCGCGCAGATTCGGAATCACGCCGTCGTTGGAGAGCTCCGAGAGAAGATCCCAGTCGGCCCCGTCGAGCGCGAAGATCGCCACGCGCCCGGAGACTCCGCGCGCAGCTCGGCGAAGCTCCGCGCGTTTGACGCGCAGCAGCGCCTCGCGATCGGCTTCGAGGCGCGTGATCTCGAACCCGGTGACTTTCAAGCCGCTCTTGGCGAGGTAGGCCGCCACGGTGCGGCGCAGCGGATCGCGTTCCTGGTTGAATCGCGAGTTCGGCGCGAGCAACTCCTCGACCGACACATGGTGCGTCACCGCGTCGACCGCTAACGCCACGCGGCGACCGACCCAGACGCTCCACCCCTCATTGACGAGCGTTCGGGAGTCGGGAAGGCGGTCGCCGGCAGCGATCCCGAACCGCAGGCGATAACTGACCGTCACCGGCACCTGGTCCTGCGACTTGATGCGGATCAGCCCGTCGCGCTGGGCATAGCCATTTCGGCGATCGAAGGAGAGGCGATAGTACTGATGCGGCGGAAGGAACGTGACGTGCGCGGTAACGAGACGAACGTACCCGGTGCGCTTGTTCACGCCGAAGATCAGCCGTCGCGATGACGGCAGATAGAGCGAGGCCAGAATGTAGAGCAGGCCCGCCATGCAGGCGAGCATCACCAGGGCACGAAACCAGCGCGTACGGAGCATGCGGTGTCGCCCTTATGCACCCGGCGTGCAAGGGACGCAAGGAGTGAGTGCCGAGTGCTGAGCCCTTGGGGGTCGGATGTCGGGGGTCGGGGGTCGGGGGCGAGAACGGGCCGTTCGCGTCCGAACCCTGACCCCCGACATCCGACCCCGGTTGACTCAGGACTCACTTCCGGCGCTTGATGAGCTGTTTGACCTCGTCGTTGCCGATATCGCTCTGCGCCGAGATGATGACAGCGGCGGTGCCCTCGCGGAACGCCGGCATCGTGCAGCGAATGGTGGCGGTGCCGTCTGCGGCGGTCTTGCCGCGGAAGACGACGCGGGGAGGCTCAACGGTGGAGAGGACTTTCACCTCGATCGAGGCGGCCGGGATCGGCGATTGCGACAGACTCCTTCGCGCCGCCACACGCATCTCGATGGCATTTCCAGCGATGAAATCGATCTGATTGAGGAGCGACAGCTCGAGGTGCTCGCTTTCCGCTTCCGACGCCAGGTAGTCGATGATCACCTGATCGAGCGACTTCTCCTCGGCAGGTAGCGGTGGCTCCAAACCGGCGGGGACGAGTGCAGCGTCGGCCAGCGTCGGCACGGACGGGCGCAGCGTCGCCGATTTCGTCGCATCGGCGGGATGGTCGAAGCGACCTCGCTTGATCGCGGCGATCATCGTGCGATGCTGCTGCTCCATCAGCCCGCCGATCAACTTTTCGTCGAAGCCGGTCTTCAGCTGCTCGGCGTAGGAGGTCTTCTTCGAGGCGAGGATCTCGCCGCCGACGTACACCAGCGACTCGATGTACGGATTCTGCAGACCTTTATCCTCGGTCTGGATGTGGAAGACCTTCTCGCCGTGCTTGATATCCGTATTGAAGCCGGTGATCACCGATGGGCTCCAGAGTTACTCGCTTGCGTGGAGCTGAAGAGTGTAGCAAATCAGGAAGGGGCGGACAGGGCGTTACTGAGTTTCTGAGTCGCCGAGTTCGCACGACGTACCAACTGAGTAACTCAGCAACTCAGTAACTCAGCAACTGGTGCCGGGGGTCAGTTCTGCTCGATCCAGGCACGCAGGTAGTCGATCTGCTCCCGCACGACCGAGCGGTCGTCGGCCTGTGGCATGAGGCTGAGGTACCGCTCCAGGCAGTCGATCGCGAACGCGTAGGCGTGCATCTGCATGGCCACGGATGCACGGTCGCGGACTTCGAAGGCGTCGCGCTGGTCGAGAATGAGAAGCCGGTCGATGGAGGCCGCGGCCCGGGCGAGATCGTGCTGCGCGAGATAGGCCGCCTTCAGCTGAGCCAGCTCGCGCGCCAGCACCTCTTTCCGCGCAAACGAACGGAGGTGATGCTCGCGCAGCTTCACGCCTCCGCCGTAGAGCGAATCGAGAAGGTGCTGCAGCTCGATGGTGGAGAGCACCCGCCCGCCGTCGAACGGGTCGATGACGATGTCGCCGAAGTAACCGCTCAGCTTCACCAGGAACCGCCCCGGGAGCGACACGCCCGCGGCGTCGATCCCGACACGGCGCGAGATCTCGAGGTAGAGAATCGACAACGTGATCGGCAGGCCGGCGTGACGGTCGAGCATCTCGCTCACCAGCGCACTGCGCGGGTCGTAGTAGTCCTCGTCCTCTCCGCGGAAGCCCTCTTCGTCGAACAGGAGTTGGTTGATCGTTTCGACGACCCGCTCCACGTCCTGAGAGCCGTCCAGCCGGCCGATGATCGCCGAGCTCCACGCGTTCACCTGCTGGAGGTAGGCATCGATGTCGAGGGCCGGCTGGTCTTCGAGCGCGATCACGAGCGAAGCCTCGAGCAGGTCGACGTGCGTGTCGGAGCGCGCTGCAATCTCGCGAAAACGCTGGCGCGCCAGCGTTGGATGCGTCAAAACGCGTGTCGCTCGCATGCTCTCCCGTCTACGACTGCAGCTCGTCGAATTTCTTGCGCAACGCGTCCGGAATCGGCATCTTCGTCCCCGTTTTCCAGTCGAAAAGAACGACTACGACCTTTCCGGTAGCGGCAAGCTGCCGGCCATTGTCCTTCCAGATCTCGGAAACGAAATCCATCGAGGTATTCCGCATCTCGGCAATCCGGACGCGCACGTCGATCTCCTCCATCCCGATCTGCTGGCGGAAATCGCATTCGGCGCGCGCCACAATGAATCCGAGGTCGCCCGGCTGGCGGCTACCCGTCAGCTCGAACCAGAGCTGCGTGCGCGCCCACTCGAAGTAGCTGAAATAGACGGCGTTGTTGACGTGGCCGAAGTAGTCGATGTCCCGGAACGTCACCTCCATCGGGACGACGTACCAACCGTTCTTCCAACCCCGCGTTGTCATTGTGAGGAGCGAGTGGCGAGTAGCGAGTAGGGAGTGGGGGCTCGACCCGAAGGCCGTTCCCTACTCGCCACTCGCTACTCGCTACTCGCCACTCATTGTACGGCACCCGTTCGCGTGGCCACCGGCAGCGCGCTGCGCGTGCAGGCCTGCAGGTAGCGGCCGGGCAGAGGATGGTCGAGGTAAGGGGCGACGATCGAAGAAGCCTTCACCAGCCGCTTCAGATCGATGCCGGTCTCGATGCCCATGCTGTCGAGCATGTAGACAAGATCCTCGGTCGCGAGGTTGCCCGACGCCCCCGGGGCATACGGACACCCGCCCAGGCCGCCCGACGAGGCGTCGAAGGTGGCGATGCCCATTTCCAGGGCAGCCAGTGTGTTCGCCAGGGCTGTGCCGCGCGTGTCGTGAAAGTGCATCGCCAGTCTGGACGCCGGAATGACCTGCAGGAGCATGCCGATGACCCCCTGCACCTGCATCGGCGTTCCCACTCCGATGGTGTCGCCGACGGAGACTTCGTAGCATCCGATGTCGAGAAGCCGCGCCGACACCTCGAGGACTTTTTCCGGCGGAACCTCTCCCTCGTACGGGCAGCCGAAGGACGTCGACACGTACCCGCGAATGCGCAGCCCCTCGGCCCGAGCGCGCGCCGCGACCGGCGCGTAATTCTCGAACGACTCGTCGATCGTCATGTTGATGTTGCGCTTGTTGAATGTGTCCGACGCGGCCGTGAAGATGGCGATCGACTTCACGCCCGCTTCGATGGCGCGCTCCAAACCTTTCATGTTCGGGACGAGCACCGGGTACTCGACGCCCGGATCTTTGGGGATCTCGCTGTAGACGGCGGCCGTATCGGCCATCTGCGGGACCCACCTGGGGCTGACGAACGCACCGGCCTCGATCACCTGCAGCCCTGCATCCGCCAGCGCGGTGATGTAGGCGATCTTCACCTCCGTCGGGATGGTGACCCTCTCGTTCTGCAGCCCGTCGCGCGGGCCGACTTCGACGATCTTGGCGAAGGTAACGGTGAGTCTCATCGTGGTGAGGAACGCATCGGGTTTGCGGGGTCATCCCGGTCGGTGCTCGGTGGTCGGGGAGTTGGGTGCGAGAATCTTCTCCCCCGAGCACCGAGCACCGACCCAAAAATCACTCGCTCTTGTCGATCTCCACCAGATCCACACCCGGTTGCACGAGCTCTCCTTCGCGGCAGTTGATCGCGCGAACGAGGCCTGCATAGGGTGCGTGGATCTGGTGCTCCATCTTCATCGCCTCGAGGATGATGAGCGGCGCGCCCTTCTCGACGGCCGCCCCCTTCTCCACGAGAATCTTCAGCACGAGGCCGGGCATCGGTGCGGCCATCGACTGCTCGCGATGGCGGCTGCGCCCGCGCGCTCCTTTGTCCGCCACTTCC
>JADGOA010000224.1 GCA_017883215.1 Thermoanaerobaculia bacterium
CGCCGACGCCGGAGGCGTCACAGACGGTAGCCGGCGGTCGCCGCGAGGCGACCGCCGGAACCGACCGCAATTGCCGACGTCCGGCACCCCGGAAGGGGTGCCAGAAATAGGGCGGAGGTCTGGCACCCCTGCCGGGGTGCCGACGCTTTTTCAATCGCCACGCCATCCGGGGGTCGCCGTTGGCGACCCCCGGCTACCGTCTGCGACGCCTCCGGCGTCCGCGATCCTCGCTGATGCTTCGAATGCACCTCGCCCACCCACGAACGTTCGGCGCAGCCGTGTCTACGGCTCCGCGGCCGCCGTGGCGTTCTGCCGCTCGACTTCGGCACGACGTTGGTTGAGCTTGTCCATCTGGATCTGCAGGAACTCGTTGAACATCGTCTGCTGCTCGGCAGGAATCGGTGAGAACTGAATCGCAGAGCGGAAAACGTACTCTGGAGCGCTTTCTCCCCGATTCACCTGGACGACGGATCGCAGGACCTGACAGGGGACATAGAAGCCGCCGTGGCTCGGGAAAATCAGCGTGTACGGCAACCCCGACTTCACGGGCGAGCGATGGATGATCGCCGCTCCGGTGAGACTGAGGTCGATCAACTCCGCGTTGATGTCGGACAACTGCACCGGGATGGAAGCAGTCGGGTAACGCTCTGAGCGGCGGCGATCTCGTTCCGTCATGGTTTTCAGACCCTGCACGAATTATAGGTCGTGCCGGCCGCCGGAGTGCGGACGTCCTCGTCCGCAGCCGCCGGACGTCTCGTCCGGCGGCTCGCGGGGCCGAGGGCGAGGTGAGCGGGACTGTAGAAAGCAGGCGGGCGTGTGGCACAGACACTCTTGTCTGTGCCGTGACCTCCAGTGGCACAGACAGGAGTGTCTGTGCCACATCGGAGACGTCCGATCGCTGCGGACGGGACGTCCGCACTCCTACTTCAAACGTGGGACGATCGCCTCGAGGAAGTCGCGGGCGATCTTCGCTCCGGCGAACTCCGCCGGGCCGGCATCTTCGGCGATCATCCCGAACGCGATCTTCGGCTGCTCCGCCGGCGCAAAGGCCATGATCAAGGAGTTGAGCCCCTTCTCACGCGGTCCCGCCGTGCCGGTCTTCATGGCGACGGAGAGGCCTTCGATGGCCGCACGCTTCCCGGTACCGTTCGGGTCCGAAACGACGGCTTTCATCGCCGCGATCATCGTCGCGGCGGCGGCGTCGGAGGCAATGCGCGCCGACGGCTGCGGCGCTGGCGGCACGACGACCTCGCCGAGGATGGAGCGCCTCCCGCGCAGGAGCCGCGGAGTCGTCAGTACCCCGCGATTGGCCATCATCGAGGCGATCATCGCCAGGTGCAGCGCCGTGGCCGACTCGTGCTCGAGGCCGATCGCGGCACGCGCGGTTTCGTAACGGTTCACGATGGGCGGAAGGATCCTCCCGAGCGGCGCCCGAAAGACGACGAGGTTCGCCTCTCCGTCGAATCCGGCAGCGGTCATGAAGCGGCGAAGACGATCGCCGCCGATGCGGCTGCCGAGGTCGCCGAAAACGATGTTGCACGAGACCGCGAGCGCTTCGTTGATCGATGGCAACGGACCATGTCCGGCCGGCACCCAGTCGGCGAAATGGCGGCCGTCGATCACCAGGTCGCCCTTGCAGTCGTACGGAAACATCGACTTGACGTCGGCCCCGCCGTCGAGCGCGTCGAGGCCGGTGAGCACTTTCACCACCGATCCCGGCTCGTACTGCTGCTCGATGGCGAGGTTGGCCATCGGGCCGGTGCCGGCGTTGCTGGCGATGGCGAGGATCTCGTTGGTACGCGGGTCGATGGCCACGAGCGAGCCGCGGAAGCCGCCCAGCGCCGCGAGAGCAGCGCGCTGGATCTCGGGATCGAGCGTGGTGTCGATCGAATCGTTGGCGCCGAGTTGCCGCAGGTTCCCGCCAATGGTCATCCCACCGGCGCGCTTGTCGATCAGCGGCTCGAACTGCTTGTCGATGGTGACGAGATCGGCGTTGGCGATCTGGTACGACGCCAGGGCGTGCCCGGTGCGATCGAAGATCAGCGGATAGGCGCCGCTCTTCCGGGCGGTGAGAGCCTGCTCGACGGCGGCCAGCGCCTTCGGGTCGACGTCATCGCGCCTGACCGTACCCATCATGGCATCGGCGTCCGCCAGGCGGTTCAGCGCCGTCAGGGCCGCCGCGCGGTCGAGTGCCACCGCTGCCGGCTCGCGAAGCTCGCTCGTGGCCGCATCGAACGCCAGGAAATCGTCGTAACGCCCGCGCGCGAAGAGCCGGCGTGCCACTTCGTCCTTGCGGACGGCCGGAAACCAGATCGACGTCCCGCGCAGCTTCGCGAGGTACGGAGCGGCCGCCGTCCGATTGCCGACGGTCAGGTACTCCGCCGCGATGAGCTGCCGGAATTGCGACTGCCACAACGGCATGACCGACCACGCTTCCGCAGTGCCGATGGCTGCGGCGCTGTTCCCTCCGCGCCACGCTTCCCGTGAGCGGCGCAGCGGAATCCATGCTGCCCAGAAGAGCAGAGCCGTGATGAGGAGGACCACCACCACGACCAGCGCGGCGATCCTGCCGATTCTCCTGCGGGACCGGGGGTTCTCCGCCTGCCGAATTTCCTTCACGATCCAATCACCTCGACGCGATCGCCGCGCCGGAGATGCAGGACCTCCGCGGCACTCGCATTTTTCACAGATATCTCGATCGAACCCGTGGAACCGACGATCACGAACGGTCCGCTCTCAGCATCGCCGTAGTTCCGCTCCACGCGCGTGATCATCGTCGTCCCGATCCGGAGCAGCATCGGCGAGAACGATACTCGTGCGACCTCCAGATCGGTGACGCAGTTGCCGAAGCGGTCGATCGACACGATGGTGCCGTACGCGCTGGCATGCGAGTACTGCGGCGGAGCGTAATCGAGGCGCACGACGTCGCTCCTGGGGTCGATCTTCGGACCGACGGCTTCGATGGCCGTGCCGTTCGCGAGCGCCGCCGCCACAGGCGCGAATCGATCGCGACCGTGGAAGGTAGAGCTGCCGGCTGGAAGAAAGAGCGATTCGTTCTCCACTGAGAACAGTTTCTCGCATTCGATGAACGTGAGCAGGCCGTTGTCCGGCGCGAGGTAAATGCGCCCCCCACATTCCGCGGCTACGATCCGCCGTGACGTGCCGACGCCCGGGTCGACCACGCAGACGAAGATCGTGCCGGCCGGCCACCACGGAGCCGTCGTGCGCAGAAACCAGGCTGCTTCGAAGGCGTCGAACGCCGGGATCTCGTGCGTCAGGTCAGCGATGGCCGCGTCGGTTCGCGATGCGATGACCCCCTTCATCACCGCGACGTACGGATCGCGCGTACCGAAGTCGGTCAGAAGAGCGATGGTTCTCGGGGCATGAGGCATGGGGCATGAGGCATGGGTGCAGCCACCCATGCCTCATGCCTCATTGCTCGTGCCCGCGAAACTATACTTCGGCCGTGTTCCGCACCATTCCTCCGCCGCCGAACCGGCTGCTCGCCTTTGCCCGCCTCCCGGAGCGCGGGCGTGTCAAGAGGCGCCTCGCGGAAGAGCTCGGGGAGGACCGCACGCTCGCGCTATACGAAGCGATGCTGCACGACACATTTCGGTCGATCGGCCAGCCGAATGAAGAGCTCGAGATCGAGGTGCTCTGGGCGCCGACGCCGAATGCCAGCGGCGAAGCGCTTCGCCGGGCGTTCGGCGATCTTCCACTCTCGATGCAGAGCGGCACGGACCTCAGCGAGCGCATGTCGATGGCATTCTCGGAGCGCTTTTTCTTTCACCGCACCCAGAAGATCATCGCCGTCGGAGTCGACATTCCCCTCCTGCCACGCTCGCTGATCGACTACGCCTTCGGCCTGCTCGAGTCGTGCGACTGGGTGATCGGCCCAGCCACCGACGGCGGCTACTATCTGATCGGTTGTCGCGCCGGATCGTTCGACACGGAGGTCTTCCTGGGAATCGACTGGGGAACGAGCAGCGTCCTCACCTCCACGCTCGACCGCATTCGGTACTGCCAGAACACCGTCGCGCTGCTCCCCGAGCGAAGCGACCTCGATGTGCCCGAAGACCTGCGCCGGTACGCGGCCACGGCATCGCACGGAGAAGTCGCGGAGCTGTTGCGGGAGTGGAAGTGGGGATAGAGTGGTCAGTGGATACGGATCGTTTTACACACGTGTCATTCCGAGCCGGCGGAACCCCGGAGGGGTGAAGCGCGGCGAGGAATCCCCAGCCCGCCCCGGGAGTGCGGGGGATCCCTCGTTGTCCTACGCCGCTCCGCGGGTTCGGCAACTCGGGATGACAGGCGCGAGTGGGGCGCCGGACAGACTCAGTACCTCACACTCGGCTTTCAGGACTCAGGACTCAGGACTGTGAAAATCCTCACCTCCGAGCAGATGCGCAACATCGACCGGCGGACGACGGAACGGTTCGGGATTCCGTCGATCGTGCTGATGGAGAATGCGGCTCTTGCCGTCCTCGACGCGATCTTCGACCGCTTCCCGAACTGCGAGCGCGTGGCGATCTTCTGCGGTACGGGACAGAACGGCGGCGACGGCCTGGCCGTGGCGCGCCTCCTCGAGAACCGCAGCGTGGTGCCGATCGTGCTCATCGTCGGCGATCGCGCGCAGTTCACCGGCGACGCGATGGCCAACCTGATCATCTGCGAACGCCTGGGCATTCCCATTTACGACGTCCGCGATGCCGATCGAGTGGCCGAGGCGATCGCTCACGCGTCAGACGCGGACCTCGTGGTCGATGCGATCTTCGGCACGGGGCTGAATCGCCCTCCTGCAGGCGTGCAGGCCGAGGTGATCCGCGCCATCGCCGAACTGCGCATTCCAGTGCTGGCGGTCGATCTGCCGAGCGGGGCCAATGCCTCGTCGGGCGAGCCGTTCGAGCCGTGCCTTCGCGCGGAGGTGACGGTCACGTTCGCTGCGCCAAAGGTTTGCCACGTCTTCGAGCCCGCTGCCGTGATGTGCGGTGAGGTGATCGTCGCCGACATCTCCATCCCCGGGACGGCGATCGACGAAGAGGCGGTGACGCTGGCGGTGACGACCCCGCGGGACGTTCAGCCGCTGGTCGCGCCCCGCCTCGCCGCCACGCACAAGGGAACGTACGGCCATGTCGCCATCGTGGCGGGATCGTTCGGAAGGAGCGGCGCGGCAGTGCTCTGCGCACGCGGGGCAATCCGCACCGGCGCCGGCCTGGTGAGCGTCGTGACCGATCCGCAGGTCGCGCCCCTGGTCAACGCCGGCTCGATCGAATCGATGACCTTCCCGATCGCGCTCGACGCGCAGTCGCTCGCGGCCATCCTCGACTTCATCCGCTCGAAGGATGCCGTGCTGATCGGCCCCGGCCTTCGCGACGACGAGGGCAGCTACGCATTCGTGCGCGATCTGGTGTCCGCGATCGAGCTGCCTCTCGTCATCGATGCCTCCGGCCTCAACGCCTTTGCCGGACGCGCTGCGGAGCTCAATCCCAACGGACGGCCGAGAGTGATCTCGCCCCATCCCGGCGAGCTCGCGCGCCTCCTCGGCCGCGACACGAAGAAGATCAACGAGCGCCGCGTCGACGTGGCCCGCGAAGCCGCGCACATCGCCAACACCATCGTCGTGCTGAAGGGCCACCAGACCGTGATCGCGGCGCCGGACGGCAACGTCAACGTCAATCCCACCGGCAATCCGGGCATGGCCAGCGGCGGCATGGGCGACGTCCTCGGCGGGATGATCGCCGCCTTCATGGCTCGGGGAGTGGACCCGTACGATGCCGCCTGCGCCGCGGTCTATCTGCACGGTCTGGCCGGCGACATCGTCAAGGACGAGATCGGCGACACGGGGATGGCCGCCGGCGATCTGGCGGAGAAGATTCCGCTGGCGATTCAGCGGCTGCGCGGGATGACGGGGTGAAATTGGGGATCGTGGATTGCGCGCCCTCGTAGCACGACAACACGACGTGTCATCCCGAACGGGCGAACGGCGCGGGCGCCGCTGGAGCGGAAGTGACACTGTCATTCCGAGCCGGCGGAACCCCGAAGGGGTGGAGCGCGGCGAGGAATCCCCCGCCACCCCGGGAGTGCGGGGGATCCCTCGCTGTCCTTCGCCGCTCCGCGGCTTCGGCAGCTCGGGATGACA
>JADGOA010000225.1 GCA_017883215.1 Thermoanaerobaculia bacterium
TCACGCACTGGATGCTCAGCGACATCCCATTCGTCAATTCTCATCGGCGAAAATTCCTGCGGGCGCTCACTGCAAACCCCGAGACCGCCCGCAAGGTGCGAGTCTTCACACTTCAGCCCGCAGGGAACACCTTGCAGTTTCAGGACGGCCACGAACGACACACATACGTTCATTCCAAGGTCTGGATCATCGATGACGAATTCGCCGTCATTGGATCGATGAATTCGAATCAGCGAAGCTGGATGCACGACTCAGAAGTGGCTGCCGGGATCTACGACGTGTCGGCGGACGCGAGGAACCACCCCCGCCTGCCGCACGCGCTGCGCATCGCGCTGTGGCAGGAGCACCTGAACATGCGCACACCCGAAGGAGCAGCCGAGCTTTGGGATGGCGTGGCCAGCGCGGACCACTGGCTGCACGCGCCGAAAGAGGCGCGCGTGCGGCCATACGATCTCGACGAGCGCAATCAGCGAGCTGAAAACGATCAGAGACTCCCGTTTCCGTTTCCACGCTTCCTCGCTGACAATGATCTCGTTTGGAACAACATCTTTGATCCGGATTGATGGCTGCTGGGGAACACGCGCCAGGGAAGCAAGGCAGCAACTCGCGGCTTTGAACTCCTAATCGGGAGAGAAGTTGAGATCGATCGCCGGAAGGTTCGGGAGATGGGGTCACATCTCCAGGCGGTGGCCCAGAGGGGAGATGGGGTCACACCCAATGGCCTTATCGAATAAGTTAAGCGCAGCGGAAGCTCCTTCGTGGTCGAGATTCGTCTGCGCGAGCGGCGATCAATCGGGGGGTAGTTACTGATGGTCTTGCGTTTAAGAGCGCGAAAACAGTGGCGTCCGGGACGATAGCGGAACCTGTGGTGGCCGATCTCCTTGAGGATCTGACGGTGCCGCGATGAGCCGTATCGAGGGGAGAAGAGAAACGAAGTCGGGTAGATGTCGATGGACGACGCGCAGAGCGTGAAGAAACGACAGCTCGCCCGGCTCGACGTCCTCGTTTAACGCCGCTTCGTGCATGATCGAGCGCACGCCGAAGTGCGCCAGGAGCATGCCGTAAACATCCTGGCGGATGTGCTCGGGGGTCTGGCTGCGAAGGACCACGGCCGTGCCGCGGAGGCGGTTTTTGAGTTCGGACACGCGGTCGCGATGCCTCACCTGAATATTTGCGGCGACCTGATGTATGCGGACGCTATAGGTAACGTGATGTCGGCCTACGTGCCCGTGCTCATCAGTTACTCCGGAGACGACGACGCATCCATGGGGGTGTCGGCTGATGGCCCATAATGCCGGATCAGATTCCCAGGAGGCCCCCATGGTTCGACTCGTGGCCATCGCAATGACGGCTGTGCTTGTTGTGTTTCTTGCCGGCCCGCTTCCGGCGCAGAGTGTCGAGGAAGGGCACTTCGCGTTTGTTGGTCCACTCGACCACGTCATCGCGCCGGGGGCGCACGTGGCCCCCGTGACGCGCGGGCTTCCCTTTGCGCTAACGCTCAAGGACGGCGGTGCGAGCGTGTCGCCGGCTCTCTTCGAACTGAAGGTGCCCGGTGCGGCCGGCCCACTCACGCTCGCACTCGACGGGCTGAAGTTCCAGTCGGGCCGACTCACGGCGAAGGCCTCCCTGCGCAATGCCACCGGCTCTCCGGCAGAGGGGCTGCGACTCGACCTGGTGTCGGCAGTCGAGACTTACGCGGCGAAGGACGACAAGGGCGCTGCGATCGTCAAGACGCGGCCGCAGCCGGCGCACCTCGACTCGCCACTTTTCTTCGGAGATCTGGCGAGCGGCGAGCCTTCGGACGCGCTCGCCTTCGAAGCCTTCCCGATCGCTTTCGGGCCCGAGACACAGCAGGTGGTCGTCTCCGGCGTCGTCTCCGGATTGAGGCACGCGGGGGCGTTCGACGTCGACGGTGTGCAGGCTCCGATTGCCGCAAGCTTCGACCCGAAGGGGCGGCTCGTGATCGGCGACGTGACCGGGCAGAAGGGCGTTCGCTGCGACACGCAGGGCAAAGGTGTGACGACAGCGTTTTCGGTGCCCGACCAGGTCAAGGCGATGGCAGTCGACAGCAAGTCGGGAAAGACGGCGGTCTCGATCGCGAACGACGGCCAGGTGTGGCTGTTTTCCGAGGCGGGAACGCTCGATTCGAAGCTCGGGCCGGCGCACGGGATCGACGGCTACACGGATTGGCTGAGGTATGACCGCGACGGCAACTTCTATGCGGTGATCGGCTGGAAGCTGGTGGAGGTCAAGGGCGGGAAGCTCGCGGCGAAGCACGACATCGACGAGCTCGGCACCTTCGACGTTGCTCCGGACGGATCGGTCTATGCGCTGAAGACCTCCGGGTCGCTCCTTCGCCTTCCCGCCGGCCTCGGATCGAGTGCCACACTCGCCTCGCCCGGTTGGCGGCCAGGGCAACTGACCAACCCAACAGCGTGCCGCGTCGACCCGGGCGGGAACGTTTACGTCGGGGAACGGACGAACAACATCGAATTTGCGAGGATCTCGGTCTTCGACCGGAACGGCGCGGTCATTCGCGTATTCGGGCGCGGCGCGAAGAAGCCCGATCCGGCGGCTCCGGAGGTCTACCTTCCCGGGCAGGTCTTCCGTCCCGTCGACATCGCGTTCGGTCACGACGGCCGCGTCTACATCGTGGGCGAGCGCGTCAACAACGCCATCGTGGAGATCTTCGAGCCCTTCTGAGTGTGGGGGCGTCCATAATTTCTACACTCGTCCGACTTTGAGCGTTCGACATATTGTTGCAACTATGCTCAAGTCATTGAATCAACACGAAACTACTCGCCGCAGCGCTCGGCACACGTTCCGAATAGAGAGCAGCTCAGGAACGCCATGCTCGAACCGTCTGCCGCCCGCATTGCCACCTCTGGCACCTGTACCGCTACGCCCGCCGACTGGACTGTGTTGGTGGCCACGGTTCCACTTCCTTGCTGGATCGACGAGGCCGGTTCCGGCCGCGTGCTGGAGGTCAACGCCGAGGCTTGCGAGTTGTACGGCTATTCGCGCGATGAGTTCGTGAACATGACGTCGGCATCGCTGAGCGCGCCTGCCGGATCGGCAGGCGACGGCACTCTCGGGGCCGATGCGGGCGTCGCGCAACATCTCACCGGATCGGGCCAGCTGCTCGAAGTTGTTCTTCAGACGCGCGAGATGACGTATGGCGGAGTGGCTGCGCGTCTGGTGACCGTCATCGACCACACAGAGAAACGGCGCGAACTCCTTTCTCTGCGGTCGCGCGAGGATCACTTCCGCACACTGATCGAGGGAAGCAGCGACATCATCTACGAGACCGATGCCCTGGGACGCTTCACCTTCGTCAACTCGGCTGTGCGTGACGTGCTCGGATACGAGCCGGAGTCGCTGATCGGGCGTCACTACACGGAGCTGATTCACGAACAGCTCAAGGCCGAAACCGTCGGGCACTACCGCGCGCAGCATCAGTCGTCGACGACGTATTTCGAAGTCTCCGCCGTTGCCGCGGACGGAAGGTGCGTGTGGCTGGGCCAGAGCGTCCAGACGGTCATTGTGGCCGGTGACGTGGCCGGGTTCCGCGCGATCGCTCGCAATATCACGCCACGAAAGATCGCCGAAGCGCGGTTTGACGTCTTCATGAACAACAGTCCGGCATCCGCCTTCATGAAGCAGTCGGACGGCCGGTACGTCTACGCGAACGACCTGATGCAACGTCTCTTCGCCGAGCCGGGGACTTCGGTCATCGGCAGATCTGACGCCGATCTCCTCCCGTCGCGCCTCGCCGCCACGGTTCGCGAGACAGACGAGGACGTGCTCGCGAACCACCGCTCCGTTCAGGTGATCGAATCTGTGCCGGCCGCGCAAGGCAGTGAGCGGCAGTGGCTGGTTCACAAGTTTCCGGTTCGCGACCCGGACGGAGCGACATATGTCGGCGGCATTGCTGTCGACATCAGCGACCGCGTCGCTCTCGAGCTGGAGCTCGCCGCAGCGCGCGATGCCGCACTGGTGTCGGCCCGCCAGAAATCGCAGTTCCTGGCAAACATGAGCCATGAGATCCGCACGCCGATGAACGGAGTCATGGGCCTTCTGGGACTGCTCCTCGACTCGAACCTCGACCCCGATCAGCGGGATCTTGCAGAGACCGCGCGCTCGAGCGCCGAGTCACTCCTGACGATCATCAACGACATCCTCGATTTCTCGAAGATCGAGGCCGGGAAGCTCAGCTTTGAAGTGGCTGATTTCGAAGTGCAGAACGTCTGTGAGTCGACCCTGGATCTGCTCGCCGACGCCGCACGGAAGAAATCACTGGAGATCGGCCTCGTGCTCGATCCCGACATTCCTTCGGTTCTGCGCGGCGACTCGGGGCGCCTGCGGCAGGTGTTGCTCAACCTCATGGGGAACGCGATCAAGTTCACCGATCACGGCGGGGTCATGCTTCAGGTGGAAGGCGATCCCCAGGCGGGCGACGCAACGACCCTGCGATTCCGCATCACCGATGACGGGATCGGCATGACCGAGCAGACCCTGCAGCAGCTCTTCAAGCCCTTCAGCCAGGGCGATGACTCCACGACTCGTCGCTTCGGCGGCACTGGCCTCGGACTGGCGATCTCGAAACAGCTCGTGCAGATGATGGACGGCGAGATCGGCGTGTTGAGTGAGCCCGGTTGCGGCTCCACATTCTGGTTCACCGCGCGGTTCCGCAACGGCACGAACACGAAAACACGTCCGGCCCGGCATAGCGCCGCCCGGCGCGTGCTGGTCGTCGAGGACAGCACGACTTCGCGCCACATCATGGGCCTTCAGCTGGCAACCTGGGGGGTGCCGAACGACGCTGCCGATGATGGTCTGGCGGCGATGGCCATGCTGCGGGACGCCAAAGCCGCGGGGCGGCCGTATGGCCTCGTCATCTCCGACGTTCACATGCCGGGAATCGACGGCCTGGCGTTGGCGCGGCTGGTTCGAGACCAGGATAAATTCGGCGCGCCCCGGTTTGTACTGATGACGGGAGACCGGACCCCCTTCGACGCGGCGACCGTGAGCCAGATCGGCATCACGACGCTCCTGCGCAAACCGGTCAAGCAACAACAGCTTTTCTCGGCCGTATTCGACGACAGCCCTGCGGAGCGTCGGGTGCCACAAATGCCCGCTGCGACGACGCCGCCGGCTGTTCCGGCACGGAGACGCATCCTGGTAGCCGACGACAACGTGGTCAATCAGAAAGTCGCGCTGCGGCAACTCCGGAAACTCGGTTTCGCCGCCGAGGCGGTCGGCAACGGCCTCGAGGCGCTCGATGCGTTGGGCCGGATCGCGTACGACCTGGTGCTGATGGACTGCCAGATGCCGGAGATGGACGGCTACGAGGCCACCGCTGAGATCCGCCGGCGCGACCGCGATGCCAAGCGTCACACGCGAATCGTGGCGTTGACGGCAAGCGCTTCGGAAAGTGACCGCGAGGCATGCCTCGCCGCCGGAATGGACGACTTCATTCCCAAACCTGTACGCATCGACGATCTTTCGGCGGCGTTGCTCCGGTGGCGGCCGGACGACCGGCTGAGTGCGCGAGCCGCTGCTGTCGTCGATCTGCGCGCGGCTGACGTGGTTGCAAAGGTGGTTGCAGAGACTGTTCAGGAATCGCTGGCGTCGTAGCGCCAGCCGAGAGAGTTGGAGAGCCGATTGTGAAAGACATCACTGAAAATAGATTGGACGTTTACCGCTGCTATTCATGCGCGGCTATGAACGTGACGGCAGACAGTGACTGGTGCCTCTGCACGGGCACAGAGCGGACGCTCATGTGCAGCAGATGCGGCCGCTGCTTCTGTAATGCTCCGGCCGTCTGGCGGCGCGATTTCTGGCGCGACGCGTCGTCTGGGCTGACCGAGCGGCGGAAAGGGATTGCCGAGGAGGTTCCCCTCCCTACGGTCATTGATATGCACCCGGTACGGCCAGTCATTCTTCTCATCGACGACGACAAAGTCGTGCACGTCGTCGTGCCTCGCGTGCTGGCCGGCTTCCGTGGAACGCTACTGCACGCATACGACGGAGCGGAAGGGCTTCTGATGGCACAGACCGTGCGGCCCGA
>JADGOA010000226.1 GCA_017883215.1 Thermoanaerobaculia bacterium
GGACGATCATCTCTCTCAGCAGGGTGGCGCCGAGGGCCATCGACACGAGGACGGCCAGCTGCGAAATGACGCCCACGGTGAGGGCATCGAGCCAGCGCAGGCTGAAGGTGAGCAGCAATTGCGCGCCGATGGCGAAGAGCGACATCAAGGCGAGGGCCACCCACTCGCTGGGCAGCGGCGTCTTCCAGGACGAGAGGCCCTGCATCGCCACCTGCGGCCCCGAGAGCCGTGCCGATGCGACTTTCGCCGCGAAGGCCATCAGGCCGAAGAGAGCGGCTGATGCCGTCATCAGGAGGATCGCGCGGTTCGTGGCGGTGCGGTCGTACGCGCGCTCTGGTATCGTCTCGCCAGTCAACGAGCGGGAAGATTAGCATGCAGGAAATCAACGTCACGTATCGCGCCGCACGCATCGAAGATCGCGACGACATCGTCGAGTTTCAGCTGGCGATGGCGGACGAAACCGAGGATGTCGCGCTCGACCGCGCCACGTGCTCGAGGGGCGTGGAGGCGGTATTCACCGATCCGGAGAAGGGGCGCTACTTCGTCGCGGAGAGTAGCGGCCGCGTCGTTGCCTCGCTGATGATCACGTACGAGTGGAGCGACTGGCGCAACGGAAACGTCTGGTGGATCCAGAGCGTTTACGTCCGACCCGAAATGCGACAGCAGCGCGTTTACGCCGGTTTGTACGAGCACGTGAGGGAGATCGTGGAGAACGATCCCGGCATTCGCGGCATCCGCCTCTACGTCGACCGCCGCAACACCCGCGCGCAGCAGGTGTACGCGCGACTGGGGATGAACGGCGAGCACTATCAAGTGTTCGAGTGGATGAAGTGAGGAGTGCGGGCGTCTCGCCCGCCGCGATCCGGCGTCCCGCGCCGGATCGCTCTTTACACTCAGCACGGAGTCGCCGGGCGGGGACGCCCGGCGACGGCGGGCGAGACGCCCGCACTCCATCGTTCACAGGCTCTTCAACTGCTCCTGCGGATACGCCCGCGCGTCCACCTTTGCGTGTGCCTGCGCGATGCGACCGTTCTCGTCGATGACGTAGGCGATCCGGCGGGCGTATTCGTCTTTCACGCTGTCCGCCGCACCGTATGCGATGCCGATCTTCCGATCCGTGTCGCAGAGGAGCGGAAACGGGAAGTCGTACTTCTTCGCGAACTTCTCGTTCTCCGCCGGCGTATCGAAGCTGACGCCGAGGACGACTGCGTTTTTCCTCTGATATTCGCCGTTGAGGTCCCGGAACCCGGAACCCTCGGCCGTTCAGCCAGGGGTGTCGGCTTTCGGATAGAACCAGAGGACGACTTTCTTCCCTCGGAAGTCCTGCAGTTTGACAGGCCGCCCCTTGTGGTCGACCACGTTGAAATCGGGCGCGGGATCTCCAACCTCGAGCATGCGTGCTCCTCCCACAAGCTGCTTCAGAACGAATCGAGCTCCGCCAAGCAACGACATAGACACACATTGTAGTCGCCGCGTGAATGGAACCGGTCGAAGCTCTTCGCGCGTAAGCGAGTGTTCTCCGCTTCCGCCCACGCGGTACGATCTCGTGCCATGAGAACGCTTCGGATTCTTGTCGGGATGGCCGTGTTCGGTGTCGCGCTCGCTGCGGCGGCGCAGTCGGGCGGCGGGTCATCTGCCCAGCCGCCACAACCGCCCGCGCCCGAAGGAGACAAGCGATTCGAGGTGAAGGTCACGCCCGAGATGCGCGAGCACAGCCGCATTCTCGACACGCTCTACTTCGCCGGCACCGGCTACAGCCTGCTCGTGCTGGTGGTGGTGCTCGCCAGCGGACTCTCCCGCCGCATGCGCGACGCGGTGCGGACGCGCTGGCGTTTCCTCACGGCCTTCCTCTTTTTCGCCCTGTTTTCCGTCGCGACGGAGGTCCTCGAGTTTCCGCTGACGTATTACGGAGACTTCCACGTGCCGCATCGCTTCAACCTGAGCGATCAGTCGCTGGCCTCGTGGTTCGGCGATCTCGGAAAAGCTCTTGCGGTCAACATCATCATCGGCGGAGCGATCGCAGCGCTGGCATTGCTGGCCATTCGCAAGGTTCGGCGCTGGTGGATCGCCGTGTGGCTCGGCTCGATCCCGCTGATGATCCTCGGCATGGTCGTCTTCCCGATCTTCATCGATCCGCTGTTCAACAAATTCGAGCCGCTGAAGGATCCGGTGCTGCGGCAGGCCTTGCTCGACGAAGCATCGCGGGCCGGCATCGACGGCAGCCGCGTCTTCCAGGTGAACAAGTCGAAGCAGACCAAAACGATGAACGCCTACGTCGCCGGCATCGGTCCTTCGAATCGCATCGTGCTGTGGGACACGACACTCCAGAAAATGACGCGCGACGAGATTCTCGCCGTGATGGCGCACGAGATGGGGCATTACGTGATGAAGCACATCTGGAAGGGACTGGCCTTCGGTGTGCTCGTGTCGCTCGTGATCTGTTTTCTCGCGCAGGGCATCTTCGAGAGCGGGATCCGGCGCTGGGGCGGCGCGTGGGGCGTGGAAGAGCTCAGCGATCCGGCGGCGCTGCCGTGGCTGCTGCTCATCGTCGGGGTGATCGGGTTCATCCTTTCGCCCGCGGTGAACGGTTACTCACGCCACGTCGAGCATCAGGCGGATGTCTTCGGCCTCGAACTGACGCACATGAACGCGCCGACGGCGAGCGCGTTCGTGAAATTCGCCGAAGATTCGAAGGTCGATCCGACGCCGAACGCGTTCATCGAGTTCTGGCGCTACAGCCACCCCTCGCTCGCGAAGCGCATCCACTTCATCCTCGGCTACAAGCCGTGGGAGGAGGGAAAGGCGAACGAGCTGTGGAAGGGGTCGAAGTCCTGAGTCCTGAACTCAGCACTCGCTCACACGCGCCGCGCCGTGTCCCGCAGCCTCTCGACGAGCAGTTCGGAAAGGGCGACGGAGAACTTCGCCAGCAGCTGAGGCTCGAAGGCGAGCGCTTCGGCGAGCGTTTTGTGATCCCAGGCGCGAACGATCGTCTCCTCGTCGGCTCTGGCGGACGCGCTGCGCGGCGAATCGTCGACGAACGAGACCTCGCCGAGAACATCGCCCGGACCGACCGTGGCCACGACGGCCGGCTTGCCGTCGCGTGAGGCCATGATGTGCAGGTGCCCGTCTTCGATGGCGTAGAGAGTCGAATCACTCTCGCCCGCGCGGATCAGAAAATCTCCCTCGCGGATGCAGCGGATTGTCCCCAGGCGCTCGATGCGCTCCCGCTCCTCGGGCGTGAAATAGCGGAACAGCGGATGGTCGGATTGGGCAGGGAAGACGTTCATTTTCTTTTCCCGTCAGGACTCAGGACTCAGGACTCGTCTCTATCCCCACTTCAGGATCCACTCGCAATTCGGCGCGCCTTTCGCGTAGCACTGGGTCTGGTGCACCTCGACCTTTTTGGCGCCCGTCATCTCCGCCATCCGCTCCAGCCAGCCGGTGATGCGGAGGCAGTTCGCCGTCTCGGTGGGGAAGTTCAGAAGGCGCAGCCGGGCGCTGGCATTCGTCTGTTCGTCGACGCGGAGGTCACCGCGGCTGTAGAGGGTGCTCCACATCTGCGACGCTTTCGACAGCAGAGCGGGAGGAGTGAGAACCAGAGCGAAAAACCGGTAGATGCCCTTCACGGCGTCGCTCGCCCCTTCCCGGCCGGCTCGGCGCGCAAAATCCTCCAGCCGTTCGCCCTTCACTATCGCGGCGACCTCTGTCAATTGATTGAGCATGTGTACGGGAACCGTCTCCGTGGCGAGGATGGGCGAGCGGAACCGCTTGGCGTAGTCGGCGGGGAGCTGACGATAGACAGTTTCGCGCTGGTCGGGGGTCAGCTCCGAGTCGATGAACTTCTGCAGACTGCGCACCGGCGAGCCCTTCACTGTGACGCTTTCGTCGACTGCCATGCTTCCGCTCCTCTCTCTGGCGCCCGGATGTCGATGAGTATAATCCGGCGCACGAAGCAACGTCGGGAACGGAGCGGGTAGCGCTCAGCGGGCAGGGACCTCGTGGTCCGCCGGCTGCACGCTACCCGCTGAACGCTTCAGCAGGAGAGTGGCATGACCGAAGAGACGAGCGCGGCCGCAGCAATCAAGGATGCCGAGGAGCGGAACGAGCCGAAGATCAGCTCGAAGGACAAGCTCGAGGAGCTTTGCGTCAACACGATCCGCTTTCTCGCCGTCGATGCGGTCGAAAAGGCGAACTCCGGTCATCCCGGTACGCCGATGGGGCTGGCGGACATCGGCTTCGTTCTGTGGACCGAGTTCCTCCACCACGATCCGCTCGATCCGGCCTGGAAAAACCGTGATCGTTTCATCCTCTCCGCCGGCCACGCCTCGATGCTGCTCTATTCGCTGCTGCACCTGACGGGCTATCCCGACATGACGATGGAGCAGCTGGAGAGCTTCCGGCAGTGGGGCTCCCGGACCGCCGGACATCCCGAGTATCACCACGCGCCGGGCATCGAAGTGACGACAGGCCCGCTGGGGCAGGGTTTCGCCAACGGTGTGGGGATGGGACTGGCCTCGAAGATGATGGCGGCGCGGTTCAACGGCGACGACGAGTTCAAGCCGGTCGGCAACCACATCTACGCGATCTGCTCGGACGGCGACCTGATGGAAGGCATCAGTTCCGAGGCTGCGTCACTGGCCGGGCACCTCGGCCTGGGCAATCTCATCTACCTGTACGACGACAATCACATCTCCATCGAGGGGGAGACGCGCCTGGCGTTTTCGGAGAACGTTCGCAAGCGCTTCGAGGCCGTCGGCTGGCACGTGCAGAAGATCGACGGCCACGACCGCGATCAGGTGCGCCGGGCCATCCGCAAAGCGCAGAAAGTGAAGGACCAGCCCTCGCTGATCATCGCCCGAACGGTGATCGGGTGGGGGAGCCCGAAGTTCCACGGCACCTCGCGAGCGCACGGCGAGCCGCTCGGGGCAGACGAGGTGAAAGCGACGAAAGCGGCGCTGGGATGGCCCCAGGAGCCGGCCTTCCTGGTTCCGGACGAAGTCCGTTCGGAGTTCGCGCGGAAAACGAAGAAGCTGGCGCGGGAGCACAAGAAGTGGGACAAGGGTATGAACGAGTGGCGTGCGCGCCATCCCGAGCTGGCCGAGGAGTGGGACATCTACTGGTCGCACCGCCTGCCGGACGGCTATGAGACGGTCCTGCTCGAAGGGGCGAAGTCGGAGAAGGCCATGGCCACCCGGGCCCTGTCGGGACAGGTCATTCAGAAGCTGGCCTTGATCGCGCCGTTCGTCATCGGTGGCGCGGCGGACCTGGCGCCGTCGACGAACACGCTGATCAAAGACGCCGGGAGCATCGAGCGGCCGAAGGACGATCGCAAGGATCCGCCCGCGGACGATCTATTCGAGGGGCGCAATCTCCATTTCGGGATTCGCGAGCACGCCATGGGGGCGATCGTCAATGGGTTGACCTTGTACGGCTCGTGGCGCGCCTACGGAGCGACATTCCTGATCTTCTCCGATTACATGCGCCCGTCGGTGCGGCTGGCGGCGCTGATGAACATCCCCTCCATCTTCGTCTACACGCACGACTCGGTATTCCTCGGCGAAGACGGCCCCACCCATCAGCCCATCGAGCAGCTCTGGTCGTTGCGGCTCATCCCGAACATGACGCTGTTCCGTCCCGCCGACGGCGCCGAGACGGCCATGGCCTGGGCGTGGGCGGTCGGAAAATCGGAAGGACCGACGCTGATCGTCCTGACGCGCCAGAAACTCGATCCCATTCAGCGGCCCCTCGACTTCGACCCGCATCAGGTCTGGCGCGGCGCCTACGTGCTGGGCGGCCACGAGGAAGGGGAGATCACCATCATGGCCACGGGCTCGGAAGTGCCGCTGGCGGTGAAGACGGCCGAGCTGCTCAAAGGCGAAGGCGTGCTGACGCGAGTGGTTTCCGCGCCGTGCCTGGACCTTTTCGATCGTCAAGATATTGACTATCGAAACGCCGTGCTCGGTGACCGCAGCCGCATCGTGGCCATCGAGGCCGGCCGCAGCGACGGCTGGTACAAGTACGTCGACCACGACGCGCTGGTGATCGGCATCGACCGTTTCGGCGCC
>JADGOA010000015.1 GCA_017883215.1 Thermoanaerobaculia bacterium
CTGCGGTCTACGGTCTGCGGCGAATCACACCTGCCGTGCGGCCGGCTCTTCGCGGGCCGGCTCGGGGATGGCCAGCGGCTTCGATTCACGGCCGGCGCGTTGGGTGGTCTTCTGATTAGCCGCTTCTTTGTCGAGCAATGCGATCTCCAGAACGTCCTCGATGTGCTCGACGAAGTGGAACTGCATGTCCCGCTTGATCGGCTCCGGCACCTCGACGAGATCGCGCTCGTTCAGCTTCGGCAGGATCACGGTGGTGATCTTCGCCGCCCGCGCCGCCAGCACCTTCTCCTTGACGCCGCCGATCGGAAGCACGTCACCGCGCAGCGTCACCTCTCCGGTCATGGCCACATTGCGCCGCACGGGGCGCCCGGTGAGGACCGAAACGATTGCCGTGGTGAGCGTGACGCCGGCCGACGGCCCGTCCTTCGGAATCGCTCCGGCCGGAACGTGGATGTGAATGTCGTGAGTCTCGAAGTAGTCGGGCGGGATGCCCTGCTCGTCGGCGTGTGCGCGCGCATACGTCAGCGCGGCCTGCGCCGATTCCTTCATGACGTCGCCGAGCTGTCCGGTGAGTGACAGCTTTCCCTTGCCCCGCACGGCCGTCGCTTCGATGAAGAGGATGTCGCCGCCCACGGAGGTCCAGGCCAGACCGGTGGCCACGCCCACCTGGTCGCGCTCGAGCAGCTCTTCGGCGAAGTGCCGCATCGGTCCGAGATACTTTTCGATGCTCGAATCGGTGATCCGGTAGGTCTCTTCGATCTTTCCTTCCGCAACCTGCACGGCGATCTTCCGGCAGATGGTGCCGATCTCACGCTCGAGGTTACGAAGACCGGCTTCCTTCGTATAGCCGGCGATCACTTTGGTGATGCCCCCGTCGGTCCAGACGACGGGAGTCTCGTTGATGCCGTTCTCTTCCATCTGCTTGGGGATGAGGTGCTGCCTGGCGATGGAGAGCTTCTCCTCGTCGGTATACCCCGAAAGACGGATCACCTCCATGCGGTCGAGGAAGGCCGGCTGGATGGTGTCGAGCATGTTGGCCGTGACGATGAACATGACGTTCGACAGGTCGTAGGGCACGCCGATGTAGTGATCGCGGAACGTGAAGTTCTGCTCGGGGTCGAGGACCTCGAGCAGTGCCGACGAGGGATCGCCGCGATAGTCCGCGCCGATCTTGTCGACCTCGTCGAGCATGAACACCGGATTCGACGTGGCTGCCTGGTTGATGCCCTGAACGATGCGGCCGGGAAGCGCCCCGACGTAGGTGCGGCGATGGCCACGAATCTCGGCCTCGTCACGCACGCCGCCGAGCGAGATGCGGACGAACTTGCGATCGAGGGCGCGCGCGATCGACCGGCCCAGGGAAGTCTTGCCGACGCCCGGAGGTCCAACGAAGCAGAGGATCGGTCCCTTCATCTTCTGCCCGCGCAGTTTGCGCACGGCCAGGTACTCGAGGATGCGCTCTTTGATCTTCTCGAGGTCGTAATGGTCTTCGTCGAGAGTCGTCCGGGCGCGCTGCAGGTCGTGATTGTCGGCTGACATCACCCCCCACGGCAGGCCGGTCATCCAGTCGAGGTACGTGCGGATGATCGAAGTCTCGGCGGAATCGGGGTGGGACCGCTCCAGACGTTTGATCTGCTTCTCGACCTCTTCGCGCGCTTCCGACGGGATGGACTTCTCTTCGATCTTCTTGCGGTAGTTCTCGACCTCTTCGGCCAGCTCCTCACCCTCGCCGAGCTCGGACTGAATGGCCTTGAGCTGCTGGCGGAGGAAGTACTCGCGCTGGCTCTTGTTCATCTCGCCCTGCGCCGCGGAGGAGATCTCCTGCTGCATGGTGAGGAGGTTGATCTCGCGCGTGAGCAGCTCGTTGACTTTCTTGAGCCGCTCCACGGGATCCATCGTCTCCAGGATGCCCTGCGCTTCCTCGAGCTTGAGGTCGAGGTTGGAGGCTGCCAGGTCGGTCAGTCGCGCCGGGTCGTCGAGATTGGCGGCGATGACCATGACTTCCGGGGAGATGTTCTTGCCGAGGGATACGGCGCGGTCGAGGTTCTGTTTGACGGCGCGAATGAGCGCCTCCACTTCCAGCCCGCGGTCCTTGGTCACCGGCTCTTCGATCCGCGTGATCTTCGCTTTGAAGAAGGGCGCGGTCTGGATGAAGTAGTCGATGCGTGCTCTGGAGAGCCCCTGGACGAGGATGCGGATCCGCCCGTCCGGGAGCTTGAGCATGCGCATGATGATGGCGACGGTCCCGACGCGGAACAGATCTTCCTCACCCGGATCCTCGTTCTGGAAGTCCTTCTGCGCCGTGAGCATGATGACGCGGTTCTCGGCCAGCGCCTGGTCGACGGCATTGATCGACTTCTCACGCGACACCGACAGCGGCACGATGATGAACGGGAAGATCACCAGGTCCTTCAACGGCAGTACCGGAAGAACGTCCGGGATTTTTATTGCTTCTTCTTTCGCGGTTTCGTTCGCGTCACTCATTTGAACCTCTCATCGGGACCGGAAGACCAGCGACCATCAGTGCAATGGCTGTTCCCGCCACAACCGGCGCGGGCCGTCCGTCCGCACCACTCAGCTACTTCAATCTGTGCAGTTCCTTCACGAATGCATCGACATCTTCGAAGCGCCGGTACACGGAAGCGAATCGGACGTAAGCCACCGGGTCGAGCTCCCGTAACCGCGCCATCACCAGCGCGCCGATCTGCTGGCTCGAAATTTCCCGCGCACCGGAATCGTGCATGGCCGCCTCGATCGAATCCGCCAGCGCCTCCAGCGCGTCCTGGGAGATGGGCCGTTTGCGGGTGGCGACCTGCAGCCCCCGCATCAGCTTTTCCCGATCGTATGGCTCCCGCCGTTCGTCCCTCTTCACCACCTGAAACGGCAACGACTCGATCTTCTCGTAGCTCGTGAATCGCCGCTCACATCGCGTGCACTCACGCCGCCGCCGGATGACATTCCCCTCGCGGCTCTCACGCGAATCGACCACACGATCCTCGCCGTTGCCACAATATGGGCAGCGCATGCGGCGCCGTATATCACGTTCAGCGAGTAGCGAGTAGCGAGTGACGAGCAGGGGAAGCCGGGGCTGGCGCGGCGTAGAGGAAGCCGGGGCCGCGACCTCTCCGCGTTCCCCTGCTCGCCACCCGCTAACTCGCTACTCGCTTTCCCTGCTCGCTCCCTCCACGGGCGCCCTCTTCACGTCCCGCCAGCTGAGCCCCGCATGTGCGAAGAGCGCCAGACCGGTCACGAGTACCGGCAGCGTTCCGACAATGTGGAGCATGACGGCGACGGCGACGGAGGCGTCGATGTCGAAGTGGTAGAACGTCGTCAGGACCAGCTGACAGGCCTTGTGAAACCCGCCCACGCCTCCCGGGGTGGGAATGGCCAGACCGACCGTGGCGATGCCGCTGATGAAGAAACTCGCGTCGAACGGAAGTGCGCGATGCAGCGCCACGAGCACGATCCAGAACTGGGCGTTGAGGCACGTCCACACGCCCACCGTAAGGATCACGACGCGGCCGAACGTGGCGGGCGAGAGGATGAGCGACTGCGCAAAGGCGTCGAAGAAGTGCATCCAGGCGTTGCGAAAGCGGGCGGGGACAAAGCGGCCCAGCCATTGGTGAAAACGGCGCACCCACGGCTGAAACAGATAGACGCCGAGAATCAGCATCGTCGTCGCAACCAGGAGGGCGATCGCTCCGATGGCGCCAGACTTGACGATGAAGAACGATCGCGCCGTGCGCGGATCGGTGGCAAAGCCGTTCCAGTGCCGGAGGACGAAGTAAACGAAGGGCAGCAGCAGCCCATACAGGTCGAGCAGGCGCTCGGTCACGACGGTGCCGAGCGCTCCGGAGAAGCGGACGGTCGTGCGCCGCGCCAGGAGGGCCGGCCGCACAACATCGCCGGCGCGGATCGGCAGCACTGTCGAGAGCATGTATCCGACGGTGTTGGCGAAGAAGGTGGGGTAGAAGGCAGGTGGGTTCTTGTCGTCGATGAGCACCTGCCAACGAAAGGTGCGGAAGATCAGCGCCGAGAAATTGACGAGCAGACCGAGCGCGAACCAGAGGATGCTCGTCTGGCGCATGATCGTCCAGACGTCCGAGAGATTGCTGTTGTGGAGGAAGAGCCAGACGAAGGCGATCGTCAGGAAAACGATCGCCGCTATATGAAGAATGCGTTTCAAAGTCGCGTAGTTTTAGCACACGACTCATGCTCAACATCTATACGAACGCGCTTTCGTACCGGCATGACACGGGATTCGGACACCCGGAATCGGCCAGGCGCATCGACGCTGCACTCGACGGAGTGGGGCGCGTGGGACTGCGCAGTCTCATCCTGGCCGACTCGGCCCTTCACCCCGACACGGAGCGAATGATCGCCAGGGTGCATTCGGCGGACTACGAAGAAGAGCTGGATGAGGCGTGCCAGGGCGGCTTTCAGTTCTTCCACTCCCTCGACAATCCGATCTCCCCCTCATCGTCTGCCGCGGCGCGGGCGGCGGTGGGCACGTCGCTCTCTGCCGCGGACGAGATCTGGCGCCTGGGCGGCAGCAAGCGCGCCTTCATCATCGCGCGCCCTCCGGGCCACCACGCCGAGCGCGTCGAAGCCATGGGTTTCTGCTTCTTCAACACCATCGCCTGCGTTGCGGAGTGGCTTCGCGAGCTGCCCGGAATCGAGCGCATCTTCATTTTCGACTTCGACGTCCATCACGGGAACGGCACCCAACACCTCTTCGAGGAGCGCGACGACGTCTTCTACGCCTCCATTCACCGCTACCCGTTTTATCCCGGCTCCGGCGCGGCAGACCAAATCGGACGAGGGTACGGCCGCGGCTTCACTAGGAACTACCCGATGGAGGCCGGCCTCGGCGATGCACCCTACCTGCGCACCGTCGAGGATGATCTCGTCAGGATCATCGACGACTACCGGCCTCAAGCCATCCTCCTCTCGGCCGGTTTCGACGCCCACCGCCGCGACCGTCTCGGCGGCATGGGCGTCACCGAGAAGGCCTTCGGGACCATCACCAGGCGGATCGTCGAATGCGCCGAACGGCACTGCGAAGGGCGCGTGCTCTCGCTGCTGGAAGGCGGCTACGACATGGAAGGTCTAGCCGCCAGCGTCGCGGAACATCTGAACGCGATGAACGGCGGGTAGAGGCAGACTGCGGACCGCGGACCGCGGAGCACCGGCCCTCAGCCGGTGAAATCGAAGCGGCAACTCTGCCTGTGCCGGAGAATGGCCGGTGGTAGGGCGAAACGACGCCACCGACAATCCGGATGCATGGCGCGCGCGGACGCCAAACCGCCGTCTGCGGTCCGCGGTCTGCCGTCTAACTCTGAGGTACCATCCTTCTGGAGGCCAACGATGACGGTCAATCCGAATTCTCCGATCAACCCGATCGCTCCCCCGCAGCAGAAGTCGAGCGGCTGCCTCAAGTACGGTCTCATCGGATGTGTCATCGTCCTCGCCATCGTCGCCATCGTGGCGGCCGTCATCATGGCCGTCGCGTTCGGCGCCATCAAATCGACTGACGCATACAAGGAAGCGCGGCATCGCGCCGTCACCGATCCCCGCGTGGTGGCCGCGCTCGGAGCACCGGTCGAGGCTGGCTTTTTCGTCACCGGGAAGATCAGCGTCGTCAATCGCACCGGCACGGCCATCATGAATTTCCCGATCTCCGGCTCCAGGCAGAAGGCCAGCGTGCGCGCTGAAGCGACGCTCGATGCCGAGGGCTGGCACTATTCGGTGCTGCGCGTAGAGCCGCAGCACGGGCCGCCGATCGACTTACTCCCCGCCCAGTGAGCCGCGCTTCGCTGCGAGAATCGAGCGGTACAGCGATTCGAGCCGCGTGATCCGCAGCTCCTTGGAGAAGCCGTTTACGACATGCGCCCGCGCGTTGCGGGCCACGGCTTCCGCGCGCGATGGATCGTCCATGGCTTCGCGCAGCGACGCTGTCAGCGCCGCGCGGTTCTTCATCTCGATGAGCCAGCCGACGCTGGGAGAGGAAACGAGCTCGCCATTTCCTCCGGCGTTCGTGGCGATGACCGGCTTCTGCATCGACATCGCCTCACGGATCGTCCCGGTGATGCCGGTACCGGCCCACGAGGCGTCGACGACGGCATCGCACGACGCGAACACGTTGGGCATGTCGGTGCGATATTCGACCGGGGTGACGCGCTCCGCGATGCCGCGTTCTCGCGCATACGCCGCCACTGCGCTCTTCTCCCCCTCATTGCGGCATCCGACCAGAGCGACGTGAAGCCGCGGGTGTGTCGGAGCGAGATCGGCAGCGGAGTCGATCAGCTCTTTCCAGCCCTTCCAATCGCGCACCCCGACCTGTGCCGCGAGAAAGGCATCGCCGGCGATGTTCTTCTCGCGCCGGAATGCGCGCGCATCCCACCGCTCCGGATCGAACAGCGCCACGTCCGTCCCGGCGTAGACGACCTGCACTTTCTCACCGGGCAGCTTGCCGCTGCTGACGATCACATCCTTGATCTGCTGGCAGACCGTGACGATGCGGTCGACGCGGCGGGTCCGGTACTTGCCCCGATTCCAGAAGTCGAGAGGAAACGACACGCCGCGATTGACGACGAACGCGCCCACCGGGAGGCCCCACGTCGCCGCCAGAGCCAGCGCGTGAGCCACCCCTTTGTGTACGTGGATCACCTCCGCACGCCGCGCGCGAAGGAGTTTTCGCAACATCACGATGCTGGAGAGGTCGAACTGGTTCCTCATCCTGATTCCGGCGAATACCACGCCGCTCTCTTCGGCGCGCGCCTGCAGCACGGCATCGGGCCGGCTGACGATCGTCACCTCGTGCCCCCGCTCGCGCAGCCCCGTCGCCGCCTGGAACATCTGGTGAACCGAGCCGGTATTGAACTGGTTGAATTCGAGGATCTGAAAAATGCGCATCGTCGAGATCTGCCGCGAAAACGCGGCGCAGTTGATCACGCGTCCGGCGGCTGGGCAAGAGTGACGAAGCGGGTACGCCGGCAGGCGTGCCGTGGAGTAGTAACTTAGACGCTCTGCCTCGGAGCAGAGTCACGAGATCGGTCCCCTCGCCCCGTGCGGATCTGTTCAGTGCGGCCGTTCGATTGGGAGCACGGGGCGAGGGGACCGGGCGCGCGCCGTTCTTTTCGCGAGCCGGCGTCGTTACGTTAGCGCGTATGCCCCGGAGGAGTGCCGGATATCCGGCGGCCCTGCCGGGCCGCGAATTCGGGCAGCACTGGGCACAGACACTCTTGTCCGTGCCGGGCGGGTGGGGGATGCACAGACAGGAGTGTCTGTGCCACATCACTCTCTCGCCACTCCCCCCACCCACCAGCCCGCTACCCGCTCTCCTGTAGCGGTCTCCGCGCGCTTGCAGTATCGTTCCGGCGCTAAGGGAGGATGTTCATGAGGCGCTCTGCACTCATCGCGATGGCACTCTCTCTGATGCTGCCTGCGCACGCCGCATTCGCGCAGCAGCACGAACATGGGACGTCGGCACCCGCTGCCGCCTACAAAGGATGCACAGCGGCGGATCGACGGATTCTTTGCGCGCTACCTTCGGCGATGATAAGATCCAAACTCCTGATTCCACACGACATCTGGTTAGACATGGGCGGCATGAGGCAGCTGGTGTAATCGACGGCGATACCCCTCACCTGTCATTGTGCGAGCGCAAACATGCCCCCGGAGGCCGCCGTTGCCCAACGAAAAGCAGGGAAAGCCGGACCTGAAAGTGACGGACAAGAGAATATTCACCGCAGAGGGTGACATTCGCGACGAGTTCCGCGAGCAGATCCGGCCCGCTGAACCTGGCGCGCAGAGAGTGGCGGCAATGCCGGCTGCGGAAAAAGCGGCGCCGCCGCGACCTGCCGAGCCGCCGCGACCGGGACCAAAATCGCCCGGTCACCGCGACGGCCGCACGATCGCCGACAAGGCGACGAATCCTGAAACGCCATTTTCGAATTTCATCGAGCCGCTCATTGCCCAGACGTACATGAGCCTGGGCATGCTGAAGAATCCATATCAGCCTCAGGCGAAGGTGGACCCCGTCGCCGCACGGCAGATGATCGAGATCCTCACGGTCCTGCAGGAAAAGACGAAAGGGAACCTGATCGAGGCGGAAGACGACTTCCTGACGACGCACCTGGGAGAGTTGAAGCTGGCCTACGTTCAGCGGACGAAAAATCTGTGATGACGATTCGGAGGATCACGCTCGCCGTCGCAGTCATCGCGCTCGCGTCGGCGCTGCAGGCGGAGAACATCCCGCCGCGCGACCTGTGGCCGCAGGCTGCAGCGACGGCGGTGGCCGGCGACGTGAATGGCGCCATCGCAAAAACGAACGAGCTCATCACCACGGGCAAGTCGTACGGCATCAACGCATTTCCGGTGTACGCGGTCGCCGCGGCGTCCCTGGCGCGCGAAGCGGATCACGAGAAGCGGAAACAGGTCGCAGAATGGGCGGCCAAAGCGGCCGATCAACTCGACGCGCGTTCCGCGAGCGTGGCCTTCAGCAATGCCGATCGAGCCCGCGATCGCGGGAATTGGCCGCGCGCGCTGTCTTCTGCGTTCTCCGGTTTCGCGCGCCTGTTCACCAACTACCGGACATCCATCCTGAGCCGCTGCGATCTGCTGGTGGCGGTGGCGGTCGCGCTGGCCCTGACCGCAGCGATTTTCTCGGTCAGCCTTTTCATCCGCTACGGCCGCTCGATGGCGCACGACTTCCGCGAGATTCTCGGCACCCGCATCCACGGCGGCGCCGTCAGCGTTCTCGCCTTCGCCCTGCTGTTTCTGCCGATCTTCCTCTGGCTCAGTCCCGTCTGGGTGGTGCTGTACTGGTTCGTGATTTTCTTCGGCTACGCCAACAAGACCGAGCGGGCCACGATCATCGTTCTGGCGCTCGTCCTGGCGGCGCTGCCTGTGGCCGTCGACGCGGTGGCGACGAAGATGGCCGCGCTCGAGAATCCGGTGATGATTGCGGAACTGGCGGCGCACAAACAGAGCTACCAACCGGAGGCCTTGCGGCGGCTCGACGAGCTGGCGGCTCTCGTTCCCGATGACCCGCTGATCCAGCTTCTCCTCGGCAACCTGCAACTGCAGGAAGGAAACGAGCAGCAGGCGCAGCTTCGCTACAACCGGGCGGCGGAACTGAAGGATTCGGCAGGCGTGCACGTCAATCTCGGCAACCTGCACTTCCTCGACAACGACTTCGCCGCAGCGATGACGGAGTACGACAAGGCCGCAAAGATGGACCCGAACCTGGCAATCGCCTTCTACAACACTTCCGTGGCCGCGGGCGAGACGTACAAGTTCGACGAACAGGGGCAGAAGCTCGAGCAGGCGAAGAAAGTCGACCGCACCTACGTCGAGACGCTGGCGCAGAACCCCCCTTCGCAGAAGATCGTGATCTACACGCCGCCGCTTGAAGAGGGGTGGCGTGATGCCGAGCGCATCGCCCGGCGCACTACCGAGAAAACGCTTTTCGGCACGTATGCCTTCTTCGATCCTCAGGTCAGCGCATTCAACCCGATCACCATCGGTGCGGCGCTCAGCGCGATCCTGGCGGTCGTCCTCTGGGCCAAGCGCCGCAAGGTCGGATTTGCAAATGCCTGCATCAAGTGCGGCCGGACCTTCTGTCACCGCTGCAAATCGGCGCGCGAGAGCGCGACCTACTGCACGCAGTGCATTCACATCTACCTGAAGCGGGACGGCGTTCCGCTGGCGACGAAGCGAACGAAGCTCGAACAGGTGCACGAGCACCACGGCGGAATGGTGACGCGAAACAAGATATTCACCACCTTCCTGCCCGGCTCGGCGCAGCTGATCGAGGGGCGGACGGTGGTGGGGCTGCTCGGCCTGTTCGTGTTCCTCTTCATGGTGGCCACGGCTCTGCTCACCGGGCGTCTGGCGCCGGCCATCGGCCCGGTGGCGGACACTGCCAAGTTGATTGCCGTCGCCCTCGCGGCGATGCTGGCCATCGTTGTCTGGTTTGTTCTGTCGATGCCGATCTACCGCCGGAAAGCGGTGAGCTGAAACCATGGCACTGGAAGGAACTCTCAAAGACTTCAGTCTCGCCGACATCTTTCAGCTCATCGGGCTGCAGAGGAAGACCGGCGTGCTGACGCTGCGCGGCAAAGACGACGCCGTGACCGTGACCTTCCTCGACGGCAAAGTCGTCGGCGCCGACTCCCTGAACCGCCGGCTGGAGACCCGTCTCGGCAGCGTGCTGATCAAGAGCGGCATGCTCACGCCGGAGCAGCTCAACCGGGCCCTGGACATCCAGAAGGAGACGCTGCAGCGTCTGGGGTTCGTCCTCACACACTACGACATCATTTCCGCGGACGCCCTGAAGAACGCCATCCAGCTGCAGATCCTGCAGATCGTCTACCGGCTCTTCCGCTGGAAGGACGGCGACTACCACTTCTCGCAGGAAACCACGATCGAGTACGACCGCGACAACGTCGTTCCCATCACCGCCGAGTCCATCCTCATGGAAGGCGCGCGGATGATCGACGAGTGGCCGATCATCGAGAAGCGGATCCGCTCGTACGACATGGTCTTCCGCAAGAAGGTGACGGGCCAGGAGATCGTCGTCGTCGGTGCCGACGAAGCGGACGAAGTCGATTTCGACGCGGAATCGGCGCCGGCGAAAAAGAAGAAATCAGGCGGCGCCACCGACAAGATCCGCATTTCCGAAGAAGAGAAAGAGATCTACGACCTCGTCGACGCAACGCACACGGTCGGCGACATCGTGGAGATGAGCAAGCTCTCCGAGTTCGACACCAACAAGGCGCTCTACGAACTGCTCACGCGCGATCTCATCGAGGAGCTCCGCGGCAAGCAGGAAAAGACTGTCGTCGAACAGGCCACACCGCTCGATGAAACCGAGGTCGCCCAGACGCCGGTGCCGCTGCCGCTGGTGGCGGTGCTGGCAATCGTGGCCATCCTCTCGCTGGTCACCTCCTTCAAGAATCCGCTGAATCAGTTCGCTCCCTTCCAGCGGCCGCTCTCCGCGATCGGCGAGACGCGCAAGGCCATCTCCCTGCAGCGGATGGAAGCGATCGCGCAGGGAATCGAGAAATACAACACCGTCAACGGCCGGCTTCCGGACAAGCTGCAGGAACTGGCTCCCTACTTCGTCTCTTCCTCGCTTCTGAGCGATCCGTGGGGACACGGCTACAAGTACATCCCCCGCGCCGACCGATATCTGGTGATCGGCTTCGCGCCGAATGGAAAGGTCGATACCGATCTGATGCTCTCCCGAGCCATCGACATCGGTGCCGCGGCGAACGCTCCCACGACACCGCATGGCGGCAAGCTGCAGCTGATCGACTAGGCGGAGGCCAGTCCTGAGTCCTGAGTCCTGAGTAGAGTGCTACGCTCAGCGAGCACGCAGAAAGGAGCGGACGAAGCGTGCAACGCGCTTCCTCACTCGCTACTCGCGCTCCGCGATTCGCTGCCTCGAGGCACCACGATCGGCAGCTTCCCTTCCGCCAGCCGGAAATGGACCGGCGCCTCGGTGAGGTGTTCTCCGTCGCCGAAGACTTTCAGCGGATCCTCCGCTTCGAAGCGGAACTCGAGGCCGCGGCCGGTCTCCACGAAGGGCTTCCTGACATGCGATCCGTTGTACGCGCGCGGCAACGTCGTGAGCAGCTGGCCGATCGACGTGCGATGGACGATGCAGACGTCGAGCAGATGATCGTCGATTCGAGCGTCGGGGGTGATGCGGATCCCGCCGCCGTACTGCCGCGAATTCCCCACCGCCGCGAACATGATCTCCTCTTCGCGGGTGCCGTTTCCCGTGCTGATGCGAACGCGGTGCGGCTTGAATTTCGGGAGCACGCGGAAGATCGCATAGAGATAGACCATCGAGCCGCTCAGATACCGGCCGTTCTGGTTGGCGTACTCGTTCACTTCCGAGTCGAAACCGAGCCCGGAGACGCCCATGTATCGTTTTCCGTTCGCCATGGCCACATCGACCTCGCGGATGCGGCCGTCGAGCGCCACGTCGCAGGCTTTCTTCAACGATCGCGGGATGCCACAGACGTTAGCGAAGTCGTCGCCCGATCCGAGCGGCAGCAGCGCCATGGGCGTCTTGCCGAGCTCGTACTCCCGTACGGCGAGGTTGAGCGATCCGTCGCCGCCGCAGATGACCACGCGGTCGTAGCCCTCGCGTGAGGCTGCCGCAGCACGGCGCGTCAGATCGGCGGGGCTGCTGCTCTCTTCCATCTCCACACGGGCTCCGCGCGACATCAGGTATGCCACCGCCTCGCGGATATGCCGGTGCGCTCGGCCGCGGCCGGCGGCGGGGTTGCAGATGATCTTGAGGTGCAAGCCTCATCAGTTTACCCGGAACTTGGCCAACTCGTCAGATGGAGCTGACACCGACAGCCGATAGAATCGACGACCATGACGAAGCTCCGCACTCTTGCCTTCCTGCTCGCTCTCTCGATCGGCTGCAAGCCGATGGCCGAGTCGCAGACGATCGCCGGCGCACCAAAACAGCGGACCACGCCGATTCCGGCGACCGTCAGCGCCGCCCGCCGGACGCCGGTGGTCGTGGTCGCTCACAACGTCCTCCCGTCCGTGGTCAACATCCAGTCGGAAGCGACGATCACGCGGCGCGTGGTCGATCCGTTCTTCGATCCCTTCGGGATGTTCGGCGGCAATCAGACCTACAAGTCGCAGTCCCTCGGCTCCGGTTTCGTCTGGTCGGGCGACGGCATCATCGTCACCAACAACCACGTCATCGAAGGGGCGTCGAAGATCACTGTGATCTTCAGCGACGGGACGCAGCTGACCGCGAAGCTGATCGGCGTCGACCCCGACAGCGACGTCGCCGTCCTGCGGGTCAACGCCCGCAATCTCGTCGCCGCGCCGATCGGCATCTCCTCCGATCTGCTGATTGGCGAATCGGTCGTCGCCGTCGGAAACCCCTTCGGTCTCAGCGGCACCGTGACGACGGGCGTCGTCTCTGCGTTAGGCCGTTCCGTTCCGTCGAAAGAAGCGGGGCGCACGTTCACGGACTTCATTCAGACCGATGCCTCCATCAACCCAGGCAACTCCGGGGGACCGCTGCTGAACATCGAGGGAAAGGTGATCGGCATCAACACCATGATCTACGCGAACGCGCAGGGCATCGGGTTCGCCATTCCCGTCGATCGCGCCAGGAAAGTCGTTCAGGACATTCTGCAATTCGGTCAGGTGCAGACGGCTTGGATCGGCGCCGTCACCTCCACGCTCACTCCCGAAGAAGCCAGGCGCCTCGGTCTGGCCACCAGCAAGGGAGCGCTCGTCGATCGCGTCTTCGCCGGCTCTCCGGCGGCAACCGCCGGCCTGCGCGTCGGCGACATCATCACCGCAGTCGGAGACAAGCCGGTCGACTCGCGTGAAGCGTTCTCGACCTTCACGGCGACGCTGGGCGAGCGCCAGCCGGCGCAGCTCGGCATCGTGCGCGGCGGAAACACGACCCACGTCACCGTTCGCCCGACCACACCTCCGGCGAACCTCGGCCTCACGATCCTGGAGGACGTGTGCGGGCTTCGAGTCGGCGATCAGCGAAGCGCCGTCGTCGTCACGGACGTGGTCCGCGGCTCGCGCGCCGATCGCATCGGCGTCTCTCCTGGCGATGTCATCGTCGGCGTCAACGGCACCGAGATCCGCTCGACCAAAGAGCTGAACGAACAACTCGGCAAGAGCGCCGACCGATCATCGGTCGTCCTCGACGTCGCCCACGGAGGCGTCATCTACGCGCTGACATTCCCGATGGAAACCTAAAGAAGCGACCGTAGGGCACGGCTGCGGCAAGCGGTTCGTCTGCCGCCCTTCCCGCTTCGCGACGTGCCGGTCCGCTGCTCAGAACAGCGCCATCTGCGCGACCGGCTGCGGAACGGGGAGTGGCGTGACGCTGCGCGGCTGCAGCTCGCTTCGCCGCCGCCCGAGGAGGAGGAAGAGGTTCCGGCGGATCCACTCCTGCGACTCGCGGAAGTGGCGGTACTGGCGTTCACGCGAGTGAAAGCGGCGGTTGTGATTCGCGCCGAGGACGTGGTGCAGGTACTCGTGGTGGATGATCGACTGGACCACGAACGCCGGGATGTACGGCGAGTTCAGCAACGGGTGGATCCGAATCTCGGCGGTGACGTGGTTGTACGACCCGAGCCGGATGCTGCGCCGGCGTTTGCGCGTGATCTGCTGCCCCCACCGAACGCGCAGAGGCGGGTACTTGGCGAAGTACGTCCGGTGGATGTCGCCGGCAAGCGATTCGAGGTGATGGACCGTGTTTTCCGGAATCGGCAGCGGGATCAGCGGCATCGCGCGTTCATTGTGCGGAACGGGCGATGCGATGCGCAAGTAGTTTGTGCCGCCTTCCGACGAGGCTGAACCGCCGCCAGGAGTGCGGACGTCCCCGTCCGCATCGATCGGACGTCCTCGTCCGATCGTCGACAAGCCGTCCCGATTCACCGCCGGACGGGGACGTCCGGCGGCGGCGGAGGACGTCCGCGCTCTGTTCCGGCCTAACGTCCGCCCACTCGCTGCGCGACCTCGTTGATGTTCGCCATCGCCGCCGAGGTCACCAACGCCGTCCCGGCGGCGATGATCTCGTCGCTTTTCTTCATTCCCAGAAACACGCCGACACCCAGTCCCAGCAGCATCGCCGTGATCGGAAAGGTCTGGATCTGCTCGCGCCAGGTGTCCGGCAGCAGGTTCTCGATCTCATCGAGAATCGCCCCCGGACCGTTCTCCGCGATGGAGGCGCCGATCGAGGCGGCCCGTTCGCGAATCGGATCTTCGAAGTCCATCCCGGCGGCGGAGCGCTCGTAATCGTCAGTTCGTTTGGTGGCCATGTCGTTCCTCGCTACTCCTCGTCTTCGCTCCCCACGCGCCGCAGAAGCATGCCCACAGCGAATCCGATGGCCACCGAGATCAGGAGGGCCTTGCCCGGATTCGAGCGCACGTAGCTGCGGACCTGATCGGTGATGGCCTCGAAATCGACGTCCTCGACCTTCTCGCGCACGGTGTTGTAGCCGTCGCGAACGGCGTCGGAAGCTTTCGAGTAGCTGTCGCCCATGAACTCTTTGGCCCGGCCGAAACGGTTCGCGTCCTCGCTGTCGGCGCCGTCATCACTTGCTCGTTTCTCGTTCATCCGAACCTCCTCGTGAACAGCGCCAGACTAGTGCGCCAACGCGCTGGCCGTCAAACGACGCGCCGGCCACGGCATGGGCATGAGGTATGAGGCATGGGGCATGAGTGGGACCGCCTGTCGTCTCGGCGCGTCGATCTCAATTCGGGGGTCGGGGGTCGGGGGTCGGAGTCCGAGCGAAACTTCCGCGCCCGACCCCCGACCCCCGACCCCTCAAAGCCATGCCCCATGCCTCATGCCCCGTCCTCCTGCACATACAATCCCGGCCGATGCACGTCCGCCTCGATCACGTCACTCACGTCTACGGCAGCAGCGAAGAATCGGCCGCCGTGCAGGTGCTCGATGACGTCTCGCTCGACATTCCCTCGGGCGATTTCGCCGTTTTGATGGGCGCCTCAGGCAGCGGAAAATCGACGCTCCTGAACTTGATGGGCGCCGTCGATCGCCCCACAGCGGGCCGCGTCCAGCTCGGCGGATCCGAAACGTCGGCTCTCACCGAAACCCAGCTGACCCAACTCCGGCGCGCTTCGATCGGCTTCATTTTCCAATTCTTCAACCTCATTCCGACGCTGACTGTCTTCGAGAACATGGCCTTTCCACTATCGCTGGCGCGCCGTCCCCGCCCCGAGATCGCCGAACGCGTTACGGCCGTCCTCGGGCAGACCGGCCTCGCCCATCGCGCTACTCACTATCCGAACGAGCTCTCCGGGGGGGAGATGCAGCGCGTCGCCATCGGCCGCGCCATCATCCACCGTCCACAACTCCTCCTGGCCGACGAGCCGACGGGAAACCTCGACTCCGCGAATGGAACGCGGGTTCTGGAGCTGATTCATTCGATTCACGAATCGCAGCGCCCGACGATCGTCATGGCGACGCATTCGGCCGAGGCGGCAGGCTTTGGCGATTACGTGATTCACATCGCGGACGGCAGGATCAGCAGATGAGAAGGGAGTTACTCAGTTACTCAGTTGCTCAGTTACTCAGTTGCTCTGTTGCCGGCGCGTCAACTCAGGAACTGAGCAACTGAGCAACTGCGCTTCCCATGACCTTCCCTGTCCTCACTGCCCTGATCCTCCGCCCGATGGTGCGCGAGAAAACGCGCACGGCTCTCACGGTGGCCGGCATCGCCGTCGGAGTGGCCGTCGTCGTCGCCATCCAGCTGTCGAACCAGAGCGCCCTTCGCGCCTTCCGCGACTCCGTCGATGCGGTGGCCGGCCGCGCCAACTACCAGATCGTCGGCGAGTCGGGCACGATCGGCCAGGACGTCCTGCTGCGCCTGCAGCCGCTGTGGGATGCAGGCCTGCGCTTCGCACCTGTCATCGAGATCAACGGCGTTCTCGAGCCATCGCAGCAGCCGATCCTCATCCTGGGCGTCGACCTTCTCTCCGACATCCACTTCCGTGACTACCGCTTTGCGCGGATCCTCACCTCGCCGGCAGCCGGTGAACGGACGAGAGCGACCGAGTACTTCGAGCTGTTTCGTCCGGATTCCGTGGTGATCCCGGCGCCGTTCGCGCGCGAGCACGGGCTGAAGATCGGAATGCCGCTGAGTCTCAACGCGCTCGGCCAGAGCCGGCCCATGGTGGTCCGCGGCATTCTCGAAGCTCGTGGCCCGGCCACCGCGTTCAACGGCTCGGTAGCCGTGTGCGACATCGCCACGGCTCAGAAGGCGTTCGGCCTGCGCGGAGTGGTGTCGCGAATCGACCTTCTCGTGCCGGATCGCAACAGCGCGGAGATCGTGTCGAGGATCGGGAAGGCGCTTCCACCCGGGGCTCGCCTCGAGCGGCCCTCCCGGCGCAACGAGCGCGTCGAGAAGATGCTCCGCGCCTTTCGAGTGAATCTCTTCGCGCTGGCCGGCATCGCCCTTCTGGTGGGCATGTTCCTCGTCTACAACACGGTATTGATCTCGATCCTCCGCCGCCGTCGCGACGTCGGGATCGTCAAGACCATCGGCGTGTCGCCGCGCCAGGTCTTCTTCGCGTTTCTCGGCGAAGGACTGCTCTTCGGCGTCATCGGGTCGGCTCTCGGCATCCTCCTCGGAGATGCGCTGGCGTCGGGAATCCTCCGGTTGATCGGACGAACGATCAACGAGCTCTATTTCACTTCGCAACCGGAGGCTGTCGTGCTCACCCCCGGCGTGATCGCTCTGGCCGTCGCGGTCGGAGTGACGCTCTCGCTGATCTCGGCGATCCAGCCGTCGCTCGAGGCTGCGCGCGTTCAGCCGACCATCCTGATCCGCGCCGGATTGCAGCAGCGCCTCACTCCCACGCGCACTCGAACGCTGGCCTTGTGGGCGGCGCTGGCGTTCGCGTGCGGCGTCGGCACTTCGTTTCTTCCACCGGTCGGCGGCGTCGCCGTGGCCGGATACATCGCCGTACTTTTCGTCGTCATCGGTTTTTCGCTGCTGGCCCCTGCGGTCGTGCGCGGGACCTCGCAAGTCGTCGCTGCTCCGATGCGCAGCATCTTCGGCGTCGCCGGGCAGCTTGCCGCGGCATCGCTTCCGGCCTCTCTCCGCCGGACTTCCGTGGCCAGCGCTGCTCTCTCGCTCGCCATCGGCATGATGGTCGCCGTCGGGGTGATGGTCGGCAGCTTCCGCACGACGGTCGACATCTGGATCAATCAGACCGTCAGCTCTGATCTGTGGCTTCGGCCATCGAAGGCGCTGACCAACGCGTCGGTGTCCCTCTTCCCGCCGGCGATCATCGACGATCTGAAGCGAGTCCGATTCATCGCCGCCATCGACCCGGTACACGGCCGGGATGTGATCTACGGCGACAGCCTCGTGTCGGTCGGCAGCGGCGACTTCGGCGTCGCGGCGCGCTTCGGAAACCTTCCCATGACGACGCCGCGCTCCTCCGGGCGTGCGCTGCAGAACGCGCTCGCTCGAGACGGAGTAGTGATCTCGGAGAGTTTCGCCATCAAGTTCCACAAGAGCGTGGGCGAGGTCGTGAATCTCCCGACGGCTCACGGCATCCGTTCATATCCGATCACCGGCATCTACCGTGACTACTCCAACGACCGCGGCGTGGTGGTGATGGATCGGGCGCTCTACATCCGCTCGTACGACGACGCGGCCATCAACACGGTGGTCGTCTATCTCAGGCCTGGCGTCGATCGCGACGCGGCGCGGCGGGAGCTCGAACGGACGTTCGCACCGAAATATCACGCCTTCGCGATGTCCAACGCCTCCATTCGACGGGAGGTGATGAAGATCTTCGACCAGACGTTCATGATCACGTACGCGCTGCTGGCCGTGGCCATCGTCGTGGCGGTCCTGGGAATCGTGAACACGCTCGCGGCGCTCATCCTGGAGCGCACGCGCGAGCTGGCCCTGCTGCGAGTGGGCGGCCTCTCCCTGAATCAGCTTCGCGGCATGATGGTCCTCGAGTCGGCGCTCCTCGGGCTTTCCTCCGTCGTGGTCGGCATCGTCATGGGGTATGCCCTCTCGTATGTGCTCATCTACGTCATCAACAAGCAGTCGTTCGGCTGGACGATCGAGTTCCACACTCCTGTGGCACTGCTCGCCGGATCGCTCCTGCTGACGTTCATGGCCGCGATCGCTGCGGGACTCGTCCCGGCGCGCATGGCATCACGCATCGATCTGGCGCGGGCGATCAAGAGCGAGTAGCCCAGAATACCAAGCCCCTACTCGCTACTCGCTCTCCCCCGTTGCCGCAGCACTTCGTAGAGCGCGATGCCGACGGTCGTGGAGAGGTTCAGCGAACGCACGTGCGGAGAGGCGATGGGCATCTTGTACATGCGATCGTCGTAGCGATGGTGAATCGCGGGGGAAAGGCCGCCGGTCTCCCGCCCGAAGACGAGGACTGTGCGCTCACCGTAATCGGCTTCCCAGTACATCCGTTCTGCGCGGGTGGTGAAGAAGAACGGCTCGCCGAGGGCGGGCAACTCGCGCTCGAAGCTCTGCCAGTCGGGCCAGACGCGGAGGTCGACGTGCTCCCAGTAATCGAGTCCGGCGCGCCTCACCTCGCGTTCGCCGAGCGAGAACCCCAGCGGCTCGACCAGGTGCAGCGTCGCTCCGGCGGCGAGGCATGAACGCCCTGAATTGCCCGTGTTCCAGTGGATTTCGGGGTGGACGAGAACGACGTGGAGCGACATCCGCCTGCTCTAACGGCGCGTCATGAAGTCATCGTAGACGGCACGCGCGATCGCCGCCAGCGCATCTTCGCGCGCCTTCTCGCTGCTCGTCTTCGCGTCTTTCGTGAAGATGACCATCACCATGCGATGAGTTCCGTCGGGCGAGGTCACGTAACCGGCGTCGTTGAGTACGCCGGGCGCCCTGCCGCTCTTTTCGCAAACGTCGGACCCTGCCGGCACGCCCGCCCGAATGAGCCTCTCGCCCGTTTGCGCGTTGCGCAGAGTGTCGAGGAGGAATTTGCGGCTCCCTCCGCCCAGACCGTCGGCGCGCGCGTCGGACTGCCGCAGCAGCATGGCCATGGCGTTCGGGGTGGCGGTATCCCGCTCGTCGCCCGACCTGGTTCCGGGCTTCTTCATGTCCGCGGCCATCGCTTTCTCGCTCCGGCTGACGTCCATGGCCGTGATTCCGATGAATCGGAGATAGCGGGTGACCGCCTCAGGGCCACCGGCGACCCGCAGGAGTGCGTCGGCCGCCGTGTTGTCGCTCTCGCCGAGCGCAAGAACCACCAACCGGGCGAGCTCGACGTTCAGCGGTTTCCCGGCGGCCGACTTCGCCAGCGGGCTGTGGCCCGGCGCAAAGTCCTTCGGCTCGATGGTGACGATCTGGTCGAAGGTGATCTGACCGGTGCTGACTTTCTTGAGGACGGGCAGGACGATGGCTACCTTGTAGACGCTGGCCATTGGAAAGCGTTCGTCTCCGCGCAGCATGAACCGCCGGCCGCTGGCGAGGTCGATCGCCGACACGCCCACGGTGGCATCGATCGAAGAGGTGATCTTCTCGACGCGATCGGTCAACTCATCGCCATGCAGGGTGGAAGCAATCAGAAGCAGCGCGGCGGCAATCGTCTTTTTCATTTCTGGTAGTGCTCAACGCTCGCGACCTGCGCGCCATTTCGGGCATGAGGCATGCTAAGGCTGACGGAACGCGCGATCATAGCCGGTCATCTCGACATAGCCGACGCCGGAGACGGCGACGCCCCCGAACGATCCGGTCACGTCGACCGCCCCTTCCCAGTACGTGACCTGCGTCGACTTCTGCGTCACCAGCTCCTGCTCCTGCAGCTGAGGATCGAGGCGCAGCGCGAGGTTCAGCGAGGGCACCGCCACCGCCCACCCCATGGGGTACGTTGCGCGCGTGCGAGGGGAGCGCCACTGCTTCAGAGGACGGACGGAGATCTGCCCGGCGCTGAGATGGATCACGCTTCCGTCCTGTGCGACCACCGATCCCGACGACGTGACGTCCGGCGTCCCGTCGGTTCGGCGGATGATGTACAGCATCAACTCCGTGTCATTGTCGAGTTGAACGGAGAACCAGTCCCACCCCTGCTGGTTGCCGCGGAGGGACGAGCTCCCGAACTCATGATCCATCCACGCGGTGCCGCTGCATCGATGTCCGTTGATGGTGCCGCTCACCTCCAGGCGGGTCATGGAGTAGTAATGCGAGGCGAAGCCCTCGACGGGCGCCTTGACGCTGATGCCGTTCTGGCCGTGAACGGCGGGAGGCTTGAGCGTCCGCAGGGTCAGATCGATGCGGTCGCTGTCGGCTGCGGCGACGAGACGCCACGACCCGTCGCGCGCGGTGACGGCACGCCATCCCTCGTTGAACAGATCGAGATACCCGGCCTTTGCCTCTGCCGTGAACGGAGACGATCGGTTGAGCTTCTCGTAGTAGCGGAAGGCCTTCCCGTCCACGTCGGTCACGGCGAAGTGGGCGAGGGCCAGATTGCGCAGATCCCAGGCACTTTCCTCCGGCAGCCCGGGCGGAACGACACCGACCCGAAAAAAGGTCACCTCGAAGCCGTACCGCCTGCCGTCGCCGGTCCGCAGATGGCCGGTGTAGTACCACCATTCCGTGCGATAGGCGTCGTGGGCGCCGTGATCGCGAGGAAACTCGAATTCGTACCCCGGAAGGGCGAGGAGAAATCCGTCGGCGCCCGGACGGTCAGCAGCCCCGAACGCGGCGAGCGGCTGGAGAAGGAGCAGTACCAGAACGGCCACGGAACAGCGGCGGAGCGGCGAAGGCACGGACCTTCTCTCCGCCGCCGCATCCCGCCGGCCGGCCGCAGAGAGAGTCGAGGCAGCAGCCGGTTCTCGCATCCGTGTTTTCCATTCGGGATAATATCGACTTCCCATGG
>JADGOA010000227.1 GCA_017883215.1 Thermoanaerobaculia bacterium
GCGGCGGGCGAGACGCCCGCACTCCTGGGCGCCCTCATGCTTCAGCCTCCACCGGCATTTCGAACAGCGCGTGGTGAGCGGCCCGCACTGCAGCGTCGGCGTGCTTGTCATCGACGACGATGCTCAGGTTCAGGCCCGAGGTGCCGAGGGAGAACATCGACAGCGGCACCCCACGAAGGGAGTGGAACACGCGCGCGCCGACCTCCGCGTCCTTCATCAGATCCCGCCCTACGATCGCCACGATGCACTGGCTGTCGATGATCTGAACCTCCGCGATCGGTTTGAGCGCTTCGACGAGCTTGTCGAGATTGTGCCTTTCGTCGATCGTCACCGACACCGAGACTTCCGAAGTGGTGATCAGATCGACCGAGATCTCCAGGGCCTCGAAGACGGCGAACAGCCGCGCCAGGAAGCCGTGAGCGCCGAGCATCTTGCTCGATGTCATGTGTACGACGCTGATGTTCCGCTTCACCGCGATGGCGCGCGGGCCGTGGTCGTCGGCGTCGCCCGCTTCGGTGATCAGTGTTCCGGCGCTGGCCACGTTGTGCGTGTTCAGGACACGCACCGGGATCTTCTGTGCCACCGCAGGCGCGATCGTCTTGGGATGGAGCACCTTCGCGCCGAACCACGCCAGCTCCGCGGCCTCGGTGTACGAGATGCGGCCGATCACTTTCGCTCCGGGAATCAGGCGGGGATCGCAGGTCATCATGCCGTCGACGTCTGTCCAGATCTGGATCTCCTCGGCGCCGACCGCTGCGCCGACGATCGCGGCGCTGTAATCCGAGCCGCCACGGCCGAGCGTCGTCGTGGCGCCCTCGCGGGTGCTTCCGATGAATCCACCCATCACCGGAATGAGCTTGCGCTCCAGGAGAGGGAGAAGAACGCGCCGGGCGGCGGCCCGCGTCTCGTCCATCAGCGGCGCCGCATCTCCGAAGCGATCGTCCGTGATCAACACCTCCTCGGAATCGACGTGCTCACCGGGGACGGCGCGCATCATCATCGAGTAGGCGAAGAGAACCGACGAGAGCTTCTCGCCGATGGCCGTGACTTTGTCCCTGGCGCGCGGCGTGATCTCGCCCAGCAGCGCGATGCCCTTGAGAATCGTGTGGACCTGCTCGATCTGCTTGTCGAGCTGTTTGATGAAAGACTCGAAAAAGTCGAACTTCTGCTGCACCAGCCGCATGGCGACGTCTTCATGCCTCTGGCGCAGTTTGGCCACGATGGCGTTGACTCGGTCGATGTCGCAGCTGCGCGCCGCCTCGCTTGCGGCCACCAGATCGTTCGTGACACCGGCCAGGGCCGAGACGACGACGATCGGCTGCCGCTCCTGGCGCGCAGAGACGATCTCGATTGCGTTCGCCACCCGGTCCGCGTCGCCAACGGACGTGCCGCCGAATTTGATGATGATCATTGCAGGGCACCCGGTAGCGAGTAGCGAGTAGCGAGTAGCGAGTAGGGGATACGGCGCGATACGGACGGCGAGACCCTACTCGCTACTCGCCACTCGCTACTCGCTTTCACAGAAGTCCCTTCGCTTCGAGCAACTCGGCGTTCAGCAAGGCGGCGCCGGCGGCCCCGCGGATCGTGTTGTGCACGAGGGCGACCATGCGGAAATCGAGAATCGGACAGGGACGAAGGCGGCCGATGGAGACGGCCATGCCGTGCTCGCGGTCGCGATCGAGGCGGGGCTGCGGGCGGTCGGAATCGCTGACGTAGTGCAGCGGATGCAGCGGAGCCGAAGGGAGCCCAAGGCGCTGCGGCTCGCCCTCGAACGATTCGATGGCGGCCCGGATCTCCTCGACGCCCGGCGCAGACGAGCCCTCCGCGCGGCGCAGCGAGAACGAGATCGTCATCAGATGACCGTCGATGGTCGCCACCCGGTTCGTCTGGGCCGAGGTGCGGAAAGGGGCGTCGATGAATCGGCCGTTCTCCCATCGCCCGAGGATCTTCTGCGGCTCCGTCTCGATCTTCTCCTCTTCGCCGGAGATGTACGGAATGACGTTGTCGAGGATGGCGTACGAGGCCACGCCGGCGTAGCCCGCGCCGGAGATCGCCTGCATCGTCGTGACCTGGACTTTAGCGAGGCCCCACTTCTGATCGATGGGAGCGATGGCCATCGCCAGCCCGACGGTCGAGCAGTTCGGATTGGTCACGATGTACCCGCGGCCACCGCGGCGTTTCTGCTGTTGTTCGATGGCCGCCGTATGGTCGCTGTTGATCTCGGGGATCAGGAGCGGCACGTCGGCACCCATGCGGTGGTTGCGCGAGTTCGAAACGACGACGCAACCGCGGTCGGCGTAGAGATCCTCCGCTTCGCCGGCGACCGACGAGTCGAGGCCGGAGAAAAGGAGGCGCGACTCGAGCGAGTCGCCGAGCGCCTTGACCGTGAGCTCACCGGCGAGGTCGGGGAGGAGCGTGTCGAGGCGCCAGTCGGCGGCATCGGCGTAGCTCCTCCCGGCGCTTCGGTCGGAGGCCACCACTTCGTGGAGGCGGAACCACGGGTGGTGCTCGAGCAGCTGCACGAATCTCTGACCGACCGAGCCGGTCGCGCCGAGGACGGCAACCGGGATCTTGTGGACCCGGTGAGCGTGCGTTTCAGGTTTGTGCGGCAGTGTGTCGGTGGTCATCGCTGGTGCTCTGTTGCAAAACAGATTCTAGGCTGAAAAGCGCGATCAGCGCGGCCACGTGCAAACTGCGCAGAAGCACGAGTTGCGACGCAAACGGACCGACGCCGATTCCGTCGAGCGAGGCGCTGAAGGGCGCGTGCAGAGGTCCCCAGCGGAAGAGCGCCGAAGGGTGCGCCGGTGAGCTCGTGCCGGCCCAGTCGTGAAAGAGCGCGCATTCGTTGATGAGGATGTCCCAGGCCACGATCCACACCGCGACGAGGCGCCAGCGTGTCATGACCAGAGAGAGAAAGACGCCGGCGAGGATCGGCGCGAGCGCGTACCAGTACCACCCTTCTTTCCCGCCCAGAGGAAGCGATAGGCCGGCAGCGCGTGCCTGGCGGATGAATGCCGCGGCCCCCAAGAGCTGCGCGATCGCGAAGGCGGCGATCGCGGCGAACGCCACGATGATCATGCGTCGCGCATCTTCACCTCCGGACCTGGCAACCTCGCCATGTCGCGACCAAGTCATGACCACCGCCGCGGCGATGGCAATGACGATCGGACCGAAATAGAGAAGCATCGCCACCGGCTTCAGCGCGTCGCCGTGCTGGCCGCTCGACCAGATGAAGCTCGCGATGGCGATCTTGAGCATCTCGACGTATGCGATCGGCTTTGGCGCCGACGTCGCGACGACGGGGTCGAATCCAAAGTCCCCGAGCGGATTCCGCGTGCGGGAGGAGAGATCGTGAAGCGTCACGGCCGCGGCGATGACGCCGGCGAGTGTGACGACGGCGAGCCGGGCGCGGGAGCCGCGCTGATATCGCCAGAAGAGCGGCACCACGATCGCCAGCGGCCAGGTGTACAGCTTCGCCGCAATCGCCCCCGCCCACGCCAGTGCCTCGCACGCGACCGCGAGCGGCCGCCGCGGTGCGGAAGCGGTGATGGCGATGGCGAGAGCGGCGAGCGCGCACGCGAGGGCGTCGTTGCCCGCGCGCAGGACGAGCGTCAGCCACGTCGGAAACGACGCGATGAGAGCGGCCGCGAGAATGCCGCGGCTGCCGAAAAAGCGATGGGCCAACGCGCCGCTGCAGAGGATTACCACCAGCGCCAGTGCCGCGGAGGTGAGTCGCCATGAGCGCAGCTCGCGCAACGCGCTGCCGCCGCCGAGCCGCGCCGCTGCGGAGTAGTAAAGAGATGGTTGCTGCGCTTCGTAGTTCGGCACGACGTACGGCTTCAGATCCGATGCGGCGAACGGGCGGTCGACTGCGATGCGCCTGCCGCGCGCGCGAACGACCTCCGGCCATCGCTCACGCAACTCGGCGGATGACGGTAGAAGCCCGTCGCCGCGGAGATTCGTGGCCATGTACGGCGGTACGGACGGCTCGACGATCGTCGGATTGCGCGCTTCGCTGCGAACAAAAGCGAGGCGGGCCACGTGATAGCCCTCGTCGAGCCCCGCGTAAGGCGGCGTTGCCGCGATCTGCAGCAGCAGCCGCGCAGTCACGGAGATTGTGAGGAGCGCGAAGAGACCGATCAGCGGCGCGCGCGGCATTGCCGGATTGTAGCGCCACCAGGCCAGGTTCCACCGGCCCGCGACTGCGGCGATTCTCAGCTCCTGTCGGCCAGGTGAATTCACTACAGAGGCACAGAGGACACTGAGGCACACAGAGATGACGGTGGGAAGGATCAACGCGGAAGGATGAAGTGAACGAGGACGTCGTCGTTCATCGTTTGCTTTTTTCTCGGTGTCCTCTGTGCCTCTGTGGTGAAGGACGCGTGACCGCAATCGCGAGGGTGCCGATTTCTGAACGGCCGCTCAGATGACACGCGTCGCTGTCATACCATTCACTGCATGCCGACGTTCCAGCGGGCGCGCGACGGTGACGCCATGATTCGAGTCGAGGAAGCGCAGCGGCGTGTTCTCGAGGAAGTTGCTGTCGGCGTTGCGGAACGCGTCCTCCTCGCCGATGCATCGGGTCGAGTCCTGAGGGAGGACGTGGTTGCGCCGCGCGATCTTCCTTCGGGCGACAACAGCGCGATGGATGGGTACGCCGTGCGCGCGGCAGATGTCGCAAGCGCGAGCGCCGACGCCCCTGCAGTTCTGCACGTCGTCGACGACATCCCCGCCGGCGTCGTTCCAACAAGAGAGGTCGAGGCGGGGACCGCATCGCGAATCATGACCGGTGCGCTCGTCCCGCCTGGCGCGGATGCCGTAGCACAGGTCGAGATCACCGACGCCGGCTCGACCGAAGTGCGCCTCTTCCGGCCGGTCGCGGCGGGAACCAACATCCGGCGACGCGGCGACGACATGCGCGCCGGTAGCATCGTGCTCCGCGCCGGCATGACCATCGGCCCCGCCGAATGCGGCGTCCTGGCGAGCGTCCAGAGGCGCGAGGTGCTCGCCGGAAAGCGGCCGACCGTGGCGATCCTCCCCACCGGCGATGAGCTCGTCGATGTCGGCGACGATCTCGCCCCCGGCAAAGTCGTGAATTCGAATTCGCATGCTCTGGCCGCGCTGGTCCGCGAGACGGGCGCTATTCCGCAGATCCGCGGAATCGTCGCCGACACACGCGGGGCGACGGTGGCCGCGATCGAGTCGGCGCTCGATTGCGATTTCGTCGTCTCCTCGGGCGGTGTCTCCGCCGGGGCGTACGACTACGTCAAGGACGCCCTCGACGACCTCGGTGCGCAGACGAAGTTCTCGAAGGTGGCCATGAAGCCGGGGAAACCGGTCGTCTTCGCCCGCATTCGCGAGCGCCTCTTTTTCGGCCTCCCCGGCAATCCCGTCTCGTCGATGGTGGCCTTCGTCCTGCTCGTCGCGCCGGCGCTGCGGAAGGCGATGGGGATGAGCAACGACCTCTTTCCGCCGGTGGTGAACATTCGCTGTGGCGCGCCGCTGAAAGCGAAGGGCGATCGGCGGACGTACGTTCGCGTGCGGATCGCGGCGCGCGCCGGCGAGCTCGTGGCCCTGCCGATGGCCTGGCAGGATTCGCACGTGTCGACCTCGATGGTCGCTGCAAACGGTCTGGCTGTCGTCGAAGAGGGGATCACCCGCATCGAAGAGGGCGATTTCGCGCCGGTGCTGGTCATCGGAGCGATCGCCGCGGACGTGTAGGGCGCGCAGCAGCGCGTCCGCAACTCTCGTCCTCCCGCACCCAAACGGGACATACGCGCTAAAACGGCGCGTGCCCGGTCCCCTCGCCCCGTGCTCCCAATCGAACGGCCGCACTGAACCGATCCGCACGGGGCGAGGGGATGAAGGGGAGTGGGGTCGCGACGGCGGCAAAAAACACGGCAATCACAAAGAAACGAGCAGGTTTTTCGGCACCCCACTCCCCTTGCATCCCCTCGCCCCACGGGCGTTCGTACAGCGTGGTTGAGCGCGCTCGTGCTGCGGCGCGAGGGGACCGAGCCCGTGTGCCTACCGCGACTTCGCCACGCGCAGCTCGGCTAGCAT
>JADGOA010000228.1 GCA_017883215.1 Thermoanaerobaculia bacterium
ATCCTAGCGGGTCAACAACTCTCCGCAAGGTGGCGTCCGGATCAGGTCCATTCCGCTAGAGGTTTGAACTCGTCTTTGAACTCCTCGACCTTCCACAAAAGTAAACGCCGCGAGGTCTTTGCGTAACCCTCGCGGCGTCAGTGACTTACATGGTAGGCCTTAGCAGACTCGAACTGCTGACCCCCACCGTGTCAAAAGGGTGAGGGCTTTCGGGACGTTCAGGGATTCCGGTAACTCCTTGATTCTTGGTCTGTCCTCGAACGTGCCGTAACGGGCCGGAGTGGCCCGAAACGTCGTTTTGAACTCTATCTTGAACTCGAACGCCCTTCGCTGAGTGTGACACCTTCCTTCTGTGCTTCCACCTCGATTTTTCTTCTCTCCAGGCACGATAAACGCTAGACTCGCTCGTGCCGCCAATGGTGGCGACTTGCCAGGCCTAATCCTCGGCGCCGAGGAGCGGGGGAACCGAATCAGCGACGGCTTGCCACCGTCCGGGGTGAATCCGGCCGAAAGCCGGTAGGGCTTCCAGTCCGAATCCGACAGCTAACCTCGTAGGCAGCCGGAAGGCAGGCCAAGCAGACGCCGCGAAGCAATTCGCGGCGTTTGTCATTTCTGGCTGCTGAGTGGCATGAGGCATGAGGCATGGGGCATGAGTGGGGTCGGGACGAGCTCATGCCTCATTTCCCATGCCTCATGCCAGGAATCCGCTGCAGTAGCAAGTGCTGCCGCGTGAGCGGGCCTCTCACCACTCGCGACTCGCCAACTCATTCGATTCACTAATCACTCGACCCCCGCCACTCCCTTATACTTCCCGCGCTTTCGCGCGCGCTTCAGGAATTCGAGAAGCGCATCGGCGTTTGTCGATTGCAGGGTGCTCAACCGCACACGCACAAGCTCGGGATGCCACCGGGATCGGCCGAGTAAAGCCAGAGAGGTGACCACGATGCACATTAAAAAGCGCACAATTGCATGGATCCTGTTCCTGATCTGGATCGTCCCGGGGCTCGCGTTCGCCGAGCTGAGAGGGAGACTCGTCGGCAAGGTCCACGACCCGGACGGCACACCGATTCCCGGGGTGCTCGTGACCGCCACGTCGCCGCAGATCCCGAGCTTCAAGGAAGTGCAGACCACCGATTCCAAGGGCATCTTCTCCATCGACTTCAGTCAAATCAACGTCACGTACCACTATCGATTCGAAAAGGCCGGATATCAGCCCCTGGAGGCCAATCAGGATTGGAAACTGGAGGGCACCCAGCTTTTCGAGTGGACGATGCATCAGGCATCTGCGGCGCCAGTTCAAGCCGCGCCCACGGCTTCGAACTCGCAGCCGGCAATCACCGCCTACAACGCTGGCATCCTCGCCTCCAAAGCCAAGGATTACGCAACTGCCGAGGCGAAGTTCAAAGAGGCAGTCGTGCAGGACCCCAACCTGCAGCAGGGATGGGCGGCACTGAGCACGGTCGGGGTGGAGCTGGGGCATAACGAGGAGGCCGCGGCTGCGGCAGAGAAAGCCATCGCCCTCGGGTCCAACGACGAGGCGGTCCTGCTGGCGCGGTGGCAGGCGTACCGAAACCTCAAAGATGAGCCCAAGGCCGCGGAGGCGCTCAAGGAACTGGACAAGATCGGTCGGCGGACCGAGGAAGCGAAGCGGATTCACAACGAGGGTGTCGCCCTCGTGAAGGCCGGAGACAATGCGGGCGCCTTCGCGAAGTTTCAGGAGGCCCTGAACGTCGACCCGAACCTCCAGCCGGCGCTGCTGGGGCTCGCCACGGCCGCCCTCAAGCTCAACCACAATGCGGAGGCGGCTACCGCCGCGGAGACCATCCTGAAGGCGGATCCGACGAACGAGAAGGCGATACGGATTCGGTACAACGCGGCCCTGGCCATGGGAGACATCCCGAGGCTCACCGACGCCCTGGTGGGTCTGGCCGCCGTCGAGCCCAAGGCCGCACGCGACGGCCTCGTACGACTCGCTTTCATGGCCTACGATGCCAATGACATGGCCCTTGCCAAGGAGAGATTCGGCAAGGCACTCACGATCGATCCAAACTACGCGCAGGCCTACTACTACCTCGGTGTCATCAACGCGGGCCAGGGCGCCATGGCAGAGGCGAGGAAGAACATCGAGCACTTCCTGCAGCTCGCGCCGAATGATCCAGAGGCCAATTCCGCCCGCGAGATGCTCAAGTATTTGAAGAAGCCCTCCTGAGGCGGGGAACTTGCGCTTGACTGGATCGCCACGCCACTCCGGCTGCGGACGCGCTGCTGGCGCTCGTGGAGAGCGGACATTCTTGTCCGCTGCCGACGGACATTCTTGTCCGGCGGCTCCCGAGTAGCGTGGCCGACGGCAAGCGACAATCGGTGATCAGCGCGCCCAGCGGCCGGACACGAATGTCCGGCCGCTGCGGACAAGAATGTCCGCTCTCCACATACCGGGGTAACTTCTGAGACAGCCTCTGCTGCGCGTCCCTGCACCAGGTCTCAGCACTCAGCATTTCGCTGACGTTGCCGATTTGGCAATACTCGTACGTCGTATTGCCTCTTTGGCAAGCCGTGTGCAGGGTACGGTTTCATGTACGGCCGAATCCTCAGGCAGCTCCGGCAGTCGAAGGCACGCAGTCAGGCCGAGGTCGCGAGGAGCGTGGGCATGTCCCCGCCGCAGCTGGCCAGGCTGGAAGCAAATCAGCGCGGGCTGTCTGTCAAGGATTTCGTCAGCCTCGCCGAAACTCTCGGCGAAAAACCGGGCAATCTCCTCTCGAACGACATGGGCAACATCGGCCACCTCAAGCCGCTCATCGATCGTCTGGCATCCGTCAGGCCCGAGTATCTCGCCCGTGTAACCACGATCATCGGCAAAATCGTCATGCTCACGGAAGACATGACCGCGGTGACTCAGCTGACGCCGCAGAAGCCGGACGTCAAACCTCGACACAAATCAAAGCCGTCGGTGCAACGAAAAGGCCGCCGATGACTCTCAGACATCAAGATCCCGAATCACGACAAGAGCGGCCATTCCGGCGCAGCTCGGTCCGAAACGTCTGAATCGCCACCATCGCGATCCAGTCCGGCGACCAGCGAGACTTCGCTGAGTGGCCGCCGGAAGTTCGAACCACCGATCACTACCCGAAAGGCTGCAAATGAAGAAAACTCTCCTCGCAATTTCTGCCGCTGCACTCACGCTCGCAGGCTGTACGTCTGCAATGAACATGGCCCTGCCGGCCGGCCGGATGAGCGATGCCGGAGTGATCCGTCCCTGCCACAACGACCATCGCGATGCTCAGGCCTGCGGCAACGCCCTCTTCAACAAGACCGTGATCGGCCAGATCCATACGGGACAGCCGACGACCGACGTGCGCGCCATCATGCGTCACGACCCGGAGCGCCGCACCGTCGACGGCTCGAACGAGTCATGGGGCTACATCACGAACTACCGCGACAAGGTGATGACGTGGATCGTCTTCAACGACCACAAGGTCAGCTCGGTCACAGAGCAGCCGTGGTCGCGTGATTAATCAGACGTCGTGAAGGAATCGAGGGCGTCGCGCCGGCTTTACGGCGCGGCGCCCTGACGCGGGCCGCCACCGATTCCTGACGGCCTTCTCAATCTTTCGTACCGACCTCGAGAAAGAAGGACTCCATGGGTTTACTTTGGTTCGTCATAATCGGCGCGATCGCCGGCTGGCTCGCGGGCCAATTCATGAAAGGCAGTGGTTTCGGCCTCCTCGGTGACATCATCGTCGGCATCATCGGCGCCTTCCTCGGCGGGTACCTCTTCCGGGCGACCGGAGTGGAGCTCGGCGGCGGGCTGGTCGGCAGCCTCATCGTCGCCTTTGTCGGCGCGGTGCTCCTTCTCTTCATCGTGCGTCTCTTCACCGGCCGCAGGTCCGGCCGCCGGTTGTGGTCGTGAGCGCACTCAAGATCGTCGCCATCGTCCTGATCGTGGCCGGCGTCGCCGGACTGGTATACGGGAAATTCACGTATACGAAAGCAACTCACGAAATGAAGCTCGGCCCGATGGACCTCTCCGTGAAAGAGAAGCAGACGGTCAACGTCCCGCTGTGGGCCGGCATCGCCGCGATTGCAGCCGGCATCGTGCTGCTCGTGGTGCCGAAACGCACGTAGGAAGCTCCGATGACAAAGGCGTATGGGTCAGCAACGGCTGCCGCGCTGAGTTCAGACTGAAGACACGCCAGTAGGCGGGGCGCCCTTCCCGACGCTGCCGCATGACGGACTGAAGGCACAGATCCATGCCGCCGAAGCAGAGGGCCTGGCAGACAGCCGCCCACCCCGGGCGAGTGATCGCGGCCGCCCTGCATGACAGCCGTCCTTGCGGTGATTCGACTCCTGTGCGCAAATCGCGCTGACGATCAGGAGGGACGATGGAGCCGCTTCGTTTTCATCTCTTCGCGTGTGAGCAGCAGAAGCCCGAGGGTGTTCCGGGATGCGCGGCACGCGGCGCGGCGAGGACACTCGACGCGCTGCGGAAAGAGATCGCCGCGCGCGGGCTGACCGACGAGGTGCAGATCACCTCGTGCGGATCAATCGGGCTGTGCGAACGCGGCCCGAATCTGATCGTCTACCCGGACGGCGTGTGGTACTCCGGAGTGCAGCCGGAGGACGCCGCCGAGATCGTCGAGAGCCATCTTCAGCACGGGCGCCCGGTGGCGCGGCTGGTCAACAACGATGCCGGCGCTCTCGCTGCGGAAGTTCGCTTGAACCGCGACAAGTACCTGGCCGGCTTGCGAGCGCGCGATGCCGCCGGTGCGATGCCGGACGACGTGATGCAGATGATTCGTGGCTATCAGGACAGTCGCGTGGTCCTGACGGCCATCGAGCTCGACGTCTTCACCGCGGTCGGCGATCGGACGACCGCAGCGGAAGTGGCGCAAACGATCGGTGCAGATCGCCGCGGCACCGAGATGCTCCTCAACGCTCTGGTGGCGCTGGGGCTGCTCACGAAAGACGGCGGCGCCTTCGCCGTCACTCCCGTGTCGAGGCGCTTCTTCACAGCCGGCGGACAAAACGACGCGCGCGCGGCCACCATGCACACGGTCGGTCAGTGGGAGCGGTGGTCGAAGTTGACGGATGCCGTGCGCGCCGGAGGCGACATCGCCGGCGCGGAGATTCCGCATCGCGGCAGCGACTGGCTGCAGTCGTTCATCGCCGCCATGCATCGGAATGCGTCCGAGAGAGCGGCGGCCGTCGTGCACGCGGCCGGCGCATCCGGCGTGTCGCGCATGCTCGACGTCGGCGGCGGCTCGGGCGCCTACTCCATCGCGTTCGCCCAGGCCAACCCGCAGCTGCACGCGGAAGTGTTCGATCTGGAGAACGTTCTGCCGATGACGCGAGGCTACATCGCCGCGGCCGGGATCGAGTCGCGCGTCGCGACGCGCCCGGGCGACCTGCGGTCGGACGTTTTCGGCAGCGGCTACGATCTCGTGTTCGTCTCGGCGGTCTGCCACATGCTGAGTCCCGCAGAGAATCGCGATCTCCTCGCGCGCTGCTTCGCCGCTCTGGCGCCGTCCGGGCGCATCGTCATCAACGACTTCATCCTCAACGCCGAAAAGACGGCGCCAAAGGCGGGCGCTCTCTTCTCGTTGAACATGCTGGTCGGGACACGCCAGGGCGCCAGTTACTCCGAGGACGAATACCGCGGGTGGCTCGCAGAGGCCGGATTCGAAAAGATCGAGCGGATAAGGCTCGCCGGTCCGACGAACCTGATGACCGGCACCCGGCGGTGAGGCGGTCGCGGCGCGTGCCGCGTGGATGTGCGACAGGGATCAGGTCGTCGGCACGGTCGGAACCGAGGTCGAACCGAGAAGGTACGGCGGCAGCCGAACCGACGCGCGTCCGCAGTTCCGGTGGGCGGAGGGCCGACGAGAGTTGCAGACGCGCTGCTGCGCGTCCCTACAGGTTCATTTCCGCTCCATCGGCGCCTGCGCCGTTCACCGGCCTCTAATGACACGCGCCAAGCCTGTCATCCCGAGCTGCCGAAGCCGCGGAGCGGCGAAGGACAGCGAGGGATCCCCCGCACTCCCGGGGTGGCGGGGGAT
>JADGOA010000229.1 GCA_017883215.1 Thermoanaerobaculia bacterium
TCAGCCCGAGATCAAGTGAGGTTTCCCAATGTTCGAAGGACTTCTTCAGCCGATGCACCTCATCCTCATCGCCATCATCGCGATAATCTTCCTCGGGCCTAAGCGGCTGCCGGAGCTCGGCAAGGGTCTCGGCGAAGGGATCCGCGGTTTCAGGGACGCCTTCTCCGGCAAAGACAAGGCGGATCCTCCCGCCGAGCCGCAGAAGAAGATCGAGCCGTAGCGGATCGCCCGCGCAGCCGAGCTGCCATCCTGTAGGGGGCGCGCAGCAGCGCGCCCGCGTGTGTCATCCTGAGCCGGCGGAGCGCCGGAGGGGTGGAGCGCGGCGAAGGATCCCCCGCACTCCCAGGGGTGGCGGGGGATTCCTCGCCGCGCTCCACCCCTCCGGGGTTCCGCCGGCTCGGAATGACAGTGTCATTTCCGCTCCACCAACGCACGCCTCGCCACTCACCAGCCGTTGCGCTCTCGCAGAGCGGTGATGTGCGCCGTGTGGTGACGGCCGTGCCAGGCGTAAAGCCCGAGCAGCCAGTCGAGCGTCCGCACCCCATGCTCGGGGTGGCGAAACGTTCGCGCGAAATCGGCGTCACTCATCGAGCGGAGCAGCGTCAGCCACCTCGTGTGAATGGCGTCGAGCATGGTCAGCGAGACTTCCACCGGCGTGTCGCGGGAATCAGCCAGCATGGCCCAGGCCGACTCGTCGTAGGGTTTGATGGTCGGCTCGTTTTCGGTGAGCGCGAGCTTCGTGCGGATGTAGGCGTTGAGGTGGCTGTCCGGCACGTGATGCACGACCTGCCGCACGCTCCAGCCGCCGTCGCGGTAAGGCGAGTCGAGCTGCTTCTCGCTCAGCCCCGTAGCCGCTTCTCGAAGCCGGGCGGGGGCCGCCGCGATCTGCTCGATCAGCTCGCGCCGCTCGTCGGGAGTGAATTGCTGTTTGCCTTCGGGTCTGCCGATCGGATAGCGAAGATCGTTCATCTGGGTATTGTACTGAGGACGACTGAGCGACCGGTGGCGCGGCGGTTACGCCACTACCGCAGACGTAGCGTGGGCGGCGGAGCGATACTCCGTGAGGCGCCGCAGAATCTCCTCACCGGTCGCCGGCGCGTCGAGTTTCGCGATTCGCTCCCCCGACACGAACGACAGCGCATGCTTCGCCGCGCAGAAGATCGAAATGGCGAGCAGCAGCGGCGGCTCGCCGACCGCCTTGCTCGAACGGATGTTCGCGGTATTGGTGTCGTTCTCGATCCAGTCGACGTTGAACACCTGCGGGAGGTCCTGGATGTTCGGGATCTTGTAGGTGGTCGGCGAATGCGTGAGCAGCTCGCCGCTCTCGGCGAAGCGCTTCTCCTCGTTCGTCAGCCAACCCATCCCCATGACGTAGGCGCCTGCGATCTGGCCGCGGTCGATGCCGGGATTGAGCGACTTCCCGATGTCCATCAGCAGGTCGGCGCGCAGCACGCGCATCGTGCCGGTGAACCGATCGATGACCACTTCTGATACCGCGCATCCGTTGGTGAAGTAGAGGAATGGGGCGCCTTTTCCCTTCTCGGCGTTCCAGTCGATGCCCTGCGTCGCGTAGAAGCCTCGCTCGCCGAGGCTGACGCGCTGCAGGTAGGCGAGATTGACGAGGTCGTGCCAGCTGATGCGGTGCTCGGGCCGGCGGCGGTCTAACGCGAATCCTTCCTCGAACACGAGCGTGGACGGCGATGCCTGCAGGTCCTCGGTTCGCGACGCCAGCTCGTGCGCGGCAACCTCGGCCAGCCGCGCTCTGATGCGCCGGCAGGCGTCCGCCGCGGCGCTGCCGTTCAAGTCCGCGCCACTCGATGCCGCCGTCGCGGACGTGTTGTTGTTCTTATCGGTCGACGTGGCCATGACAATGACGAGATCGGCGGCGATCCCGAGCTCGTCGGCGACGATCTGCTGGATCTTTGTATTGACGCCCTGTCCCATTTCGGTCGCGCCGGTCGACACCTGCACCGACCCGTCGAGATAGACGTTCACCAGCGCATTGGCCTGGTTGAGGAACTTGGTGTTGAAGGAGATGCCGAACTTCACCGGCGTGCAGGCGATCCCGCGGAGGTGGGTCTTCGAGCGCGCGTTGAAGTCCGCCACCGCTTCGACGCGGCGGGCGTAGTCCGCGCGTTCGGCGACCTCGCGCATCAGCCGCGGCAGCATGTTGTTCGCCACGACCTGCCCGTAGGGCGTCGTGTTCCGCTCGTCGATGCCGTAGCAATTGCGCATCCGGATCTCGAGGGGGTCCTTCTTCAGGACCGTGGCGATCTCCTGGATGACGTTCTCCATCGTCACCACGCCCTGCGGCCCGCCGAAGCCGCGCATGGCCGTGTTAGGCGGGTGGTTCGTCCGGCAGACCCTGCCGTTGATCTCGATGTTCGGGATGAAGTATGCGTTTTCCGCGTGCGCCATGGCGCGGGCCAGCACGGCGTGGGACAGGTCTGCGAATGCGCCGCCGTCGGAGTACAGATCCACCTTCAGTGCCGTGATGGTTCCGTCCGACGTGAACGCGACCTTGTAATCGTTCTGGAACGGGTGACGCCCGCCCGTCACGCACATGTCGTCGTCTTTCGTGTAAGCGATGCGGGCCGGCCGCTTCGTCTTCACCGCCACCAGCGCCGCCATCGCTGCCGGATGCGTGGCCTGGCACTCTTTCCCGCCGAATGCGCCGCCCATTCTCTTCGTCACCACCGTCACCTTGTTGAGGGCGAGACCGAGGAGATCCGCCACGACGTGCTGGACCTCGGACGGGTTCTGCGTGGCCGAGTGGATCGTCAGGGCATCCGACTCGCCGGGATAGACCAGTGCTGCCTGCGACTCGAGGTAGAACTGATCGACCCCGCCCAGGCTGAGGGTTCCTTCGAGAACGTGCTCGCCCTGGCGGAACCCCGCTTCGAGATTGCCGCGGCTGATGCGGCGAGGCGCGCCGATGAAGCTACCGTGTTTCTTTGCCTCGTCGATCGTGAAGAGCGCCGGCAGCGGCTCGATGTCCATGGAGATGGCCTGTTTCGCGGCGGCGATGGCTTCGCGGCTCTCGGCCGCAATGACGACGATCGGCTGTCCGATGAACGTCACAATGTCCTCGGCCAGCAGCAACTCGTCCTTCTCCGCCGACGGCCCGAAACGGTTGTGGGCGAGGTCGTGACAGGTAAAGAGGGCGGCCACGCCCGGCACGCTCCTGGCGCGCTCGAGCTCGAGCGCCCGGATGCGGCCGTGCGCGACGGGAGACCAGAAGAAATCGACGATCAACTCGCCGCGCGCCGGCGGCATGTCGTCGACGTAGATGGCCTCGCCGGTGACGTGCTCGCGCGCCGAGTCGTGCGGCAGGTTCTTGCCGGCCGCGCTCATGCCGTCACCCCGCCCGAGGAACGCCCCGAGCTCCTTCGGTCCATCGGCACGTCGATCGGCACCGCCTCGGTGAAGGCGTCGAAGAAGAACTTCGAGAGGATGTTCTCGCAGAGCTGCAGCCGGTATTCGCGCGATCCCCGGACGTCCGAGATCGGCGAGACTTCCTGGCGCGCGATCGCGCCTGCGGCTTCGAACGTCTCGATCGATACGGGCTTCCCCTTGAGAAACGACTCCACCTTCGGCATGCGCATGACCACCGGGGCGACTCCGCCGTAGGCGATCGTCGCGCCGGCGATGCGACCGTCGATTTGGCGCATGCGGATTGCCGCAGTGAACGCGGAGATGTCCAGATCGGTGCGGCGGCTGACTTTATAGAGCTTCAAAACGTCGGACGCCGCCACGACGGGCACGAACGCCCGAGTGACGATCTCGTCCTGCGCGAGGTCGAGTTTCTTGTAGCCGAGGTAAAAGCGGTCGATCGGGACGAGCCGCGAGCCCTTCGTGCCGGCGAGCTCGATCCGGGCTCCGGCGACGAAGAGGTAGGGGAGCGTATCGGCGATGGGGGAGGCGTTGGCGATGTTTCCGACCAGCGTCCCGACGTTCCTGATCTGCGGCGAGCCGAAGATCGCGAGGATGCTGTGCAGTTCCGGGATGCGATGTTCGATGAATGACTGGAAGGCCGAGAGCCGCACGTTGGCACCGACGACGATCTGCGTCTGGCCGGCACTCTCCTCGACGCTCAGATCATCGAGGGCGCGAATTTTCGTCAGCGACAGCGTCGCCGGTGCGCTGAACCCGCGCTTGTTGACCCACACTCCGACGTCGGTGCCTCCGTTGAGGATCGTCACTCGCGCTCGCTCGCTCTTGAAGCGGATCGCCTCAGCGATCGAAACCGGCGCGAAGTAGACCCTGCCGCCGTCCTCGATCAGCACCGATTGGCCGTCGTCTTCGACCCTGCCGTAGCGGGAGCACAGGCGCGGCGTCGACGAGCAGTCGCTTTTCAGCGCAGCGTCGATGATCGAGTCGTAGCCGGTGCAGCGGCAGAGATTGCCGGTCAGCCCCGCGCGCACTTTCTGCGCGTCGAGCGGTCCGCCCTCTGCGAGGTCGGCCATCGCCACCACGAATCCCGGCGTGCAGTAGCCGCACTGTGAACCGTGGTTGTCGATCATCGACTGCTGGACCGGGTGAAGGGACGGGCCGTTCGCGATCCCTTCGATCGTCACGATGCTCGTGCCGTCGAGCTGCGCCACCGAGAGGATGCACGAGTTGACTGGCGCGAATTCGCCCCGTCGCCGCACCAGAACCGTGCAGGCGCCGCAGTCGCCTTCCGCGCACACCACCTTCGTGCCGGTGGCGCCGGCATCCTCGCGCAGGTAGTTCGCGAGAGTCTTGAAAACAGAGCGGCCGCGGACTTGATGTTCGCGGCCGTTGACGAGGAATTGAACGAAGTCGCGCATGTGGATAGGGCGCCTGCAGGTGAGCGGCAGGCCGGGCGTGCGCACGGCCCGCTGCTCACCCGCTCACCGGGTCCCGTGCATTATGGCCGAACGAGGCCGCCGTAGGTGTCGGGACGGCGGTCGCGGTAGAACGGCCAGGTGTTTCGTACCTCGCGGATCATGTCGAGGTCGATTTCAGCCGTGACGAGCGCGTCCTCGTCACGCTTGGCGATGGAGAGGAACTGTCCCCGCGGGTCGACGAAGTAGCTCTGCCCGTAGAACTCGCCGATGTTCCACGGCCCTTCGTATCCGACGCGATTGATCGCGCCGACGAAGTAGCCGTTCGCCACCGCATGCGCGGGCTGTTCGAGCTTCCACAGGTACTCGGAAAGTCCGGCCACCGTGGCTGACGGATTGAGCACGACCTCGGCACCGTTCAGGCCAAGCTCGCGCGCCCCTTCGGGGAAGTGGCGGTCGTAGCAGATATAGACGCCGACCTTCGCATACAGCGTGTTGAACACCGGGTAGCCGAGGTTGCCGGGGCGGAAGTAGAACTTTTCCCAGAACCCCGGGGCGACGTGCGGGATGTGGTTCTTGCGGTACTTGCCCAGGTAGGTGCCGTCGGCGTCGATCACGGCGGCGGTGTTGTAGTAGACGCCGGTCTCCTCTTCCTCGTACAGCGGGACGACGATGACCATCTTGTACCGCTTGGCGTACTCCTGCATGAGTTTGGTCGTGGGGCCGTCGGGGATCTTCTCGACGGCGTCGTACCAGCGGGGATTCTGCTCGGCGCAGAAGTAAGGGCCGGTGAAGATCTCCTGCATGCAGAGGATCTGGACACCTTCCCGTCCGGCCTGATCGACGTAAGGCAGCGTCCGCTCGATTTGAGCATTGCGGATGGTTTCGATCGATTCATCAGTACCGGCTGCCAGCGAGGTCTGGATCAAACCGCACTTCACGTGTCGGGACATTGAGAACGCTCCTTGGACGAGGTAAGAGGCGGCAGCTTACTACGAGGGTTAGCGAGTGGCGAGTGGCGGATAGGAAGTCCTGAGTCCTGAGTGTGCCCATCGCGGTCATCCTGAGAGGCTGTGCAGAAATCGGGAGCGTGGCGATACCAAGCCTGTTTTTCACCACAGAGACACAGCGCCGGCTCGCTGCGCTCGCCCGCAACCGAAATGACAAACGGGCGCTTCCACGGTTGAGCGGGTGGCAGGGAAGTGAACCGTAGTATGAGAGATCGGGCCCGGTCCCCTCGCC
>JADGOA010000230.1 GCA_017883215.1 Thermoanaerobaculia bacterium
AGCCCTACACCCGCGGCTTAGTGATGTCGACGCTCGTCTCCAGGCAGAGCCGTCTCGACGGCGAAAACCCTTCGCTCGCCAGAAACGCCAGCAGGTCGAAATGGTCCCAGTTGGCCTCCGTCCGGATCGACGTCGCGCCGATGGCGCCGACGTTTTCGCGAAACTCGCTCATCAGCGCATGCGCGACCCGCTGGCGACGCACGTCATCGGCCACGCCGATGGCGTCGATGGACGCGCTCGGCTCGATCAACCCGTACTCCCCGTAAAACAGCGACCCGATGAGGTACCCCACCACGCGCCCATCCATCTCGGCCACGAGCGATACCTGCAGTCCGGCGAATTTGAGCGCTCGCTGAAGCATCAGCTCGAAATATCGCGGACGGTGCCGTCCGGTCGAGGCGGCGTCGATCTTCACGACCTGATCGACATCCTCTTGGCGCAGCGAACGGATTGTGGCAACTTCGGCCGGAGATTCGTCGATCAAATCTTTCACGCTCTCCTCCTTAGTCCTGAGTCCCGAATCCTGAGTGGAACGAGCAACTCAGGACTCAGCACTCAGCACTCAGGACTTCAAAGATACTGTCCCGCATCGACTCGCAGTACCTGTCCGGTCACACGTCGCGCGCCCGATCCGCACAGGAACAACACAGTGGCCGCCACATCCTCCGGGTCGACCAGCTCGCCCAGCTGTGTCTCTGCGAGAGCCGCCTGCCGGATCTTCTCGTCGACCTTCTCCGTCAATGGCGTCCTCACCCACCCCGGCTCGACGACGTTCACCAGGACACCGAACCGTCCGGCTTCGCGGCTGACGCTCTTGGCCAGACCGATCAGCCCTGCCTTGCTCGCGGAATATGCGGACGTCCCGACCTTCCCCCGCGAGCCGTTGATCGATCCGATCAGCACAACGCGCCCGGCGCCGCCTCGGCGCATCACCGGCACAGTGTGGCGCAGCAGCAGAAACGCGCCGCGCAGATTGACCTGCTGGACGGCGTCCCAGTCATCGACCGAAAGCTTCCAGACTACGGCGTCGCGCGCGATCCCCGCTGCGTGAATGGCGATGTCGATGCGGTCGTACGCATCGACCGTCTGCGCGATGGCGGCGGCGACCGACGCGTCATCCCGAACATCGCAGCGAATCCATCGCGCTCCCGCGGAGGCCGGCCCGGTGGCGGAAGGTCCGCTCTGCAGATCCGCGAGATCGAGCGAGACGGCCGTCGCGCCGGCATCTTCGAGGGCCGCGATGATGGCGCGGCCGATTCCACCGGAGCCTCCCGTGACCAGGGCCACTTTGCCGGCCAGATCTCCTCGAGTCATGCGGCGCTCCTGCGCGCCAGAACGCGGTGCCGGTATGCCCCCCACAGCGCCGCGCCGAGTGCGCCGGCATAGACGGAGCGAGGATCCGTGCGGATCTCGACCTGCAGCTTGTGCTCGGCGGCTTTGTCACTCAGCGCCTTGGCCAGACCGATGTCGGCGGCCAGACCGCCGGTGATCACCACGGTTCCGCAGGCTCCGATCGCCCGCAGGAGGTTGATGTAGCGGCCGGCCATCGAAAGGTGAATTCCCTTCACGATGTCCGCGGTGCTGATCCCGCGGCTGACCATGTTGATGACGTCGGTCTCGGCGAGCACCGCGCAGATGCTGCTGACCATCTCCGGCGAGGAGGCGGTGCAGGAGAGCGCGCCCACATCCTCGAGGGTGATACCGAGGTAGCGCGCCACGTTCTCCAGAAACTGTCCCGACCCGGATGCGCACTGGCTGGTCATGCGGTACGCGAGAACTTTGCTGCGGCCGTCGATGCGCATGGCCCGAGCGTGAAGAGCGCCGATGTCCAGCACTGCGCTCGTTTCAGGTATGAGAAACGTCGCGCCGCGAGCATGCGTGGTCATGCCGTAAAAGTGGCCGCGCCGGAAATCGACGAGCTCTCCGTCGCCGGTGGTGGCGATGTACGCGACATCCTCGCGCCTGAGCCCCGCCTCCTCCAACGCCGCCTCGAACGATTCCGCGATGACCGCGCGCAGATCGCGGCGACGGATGCGATCGGTGCGGAGCGTGAGGATGTCGGTGTCCGCCGCCGTGGCGGAACGGGCATCGGATGACTCGCGGCCTCGTGACCTTGCCACGACCGTCTTCACGGCGCTCGACCCCACATCCATTCCGACGGTGAGAATGTCGTTCATGCAGACCTCCGGAGCGCCGCCTGCCAGGCGGCCGGTACGGCGGCTGCCAGCCGCCGCCGGCGCGGGCTGGCAGCCCGCGCACCGGCCGGCAAGCTGCCGGCGCTCCTGATCTCGTTCATGCCGCCTTCCTCTCCGCCGCCCGCAGCGCGAACAGCGCGGCGCCGAGGGCGCCGGTGTAGATCGAATCGGGCGAGGTGTTCAGCGTCCGCTCGCCGTAGTTCTCGCCGACGAGCTCACGAAGAGCCGAAACGGCTGCGGGATTGCGGGCTACGCCGCCGGTGAACGTGAACTCGTTGGCGATGCCGCCCGAGCGCGCCAGCAGCGACATGGCCCGGAGAATGATCGCCCGGTGAAGGCCGGCCAGGATGTCGTTCCGGTCCTGCCCGAGCGAAAGCCGCTCGCGCAGTTCCGCGCCTGCGAACACCGTGCAGGTGCTGTTGATCTTGAGCCGCTTGGTGCTCTGCTCGGCCAGCGGACCCAGCTCGTGGACGCCGAGGTTCATCTCGTCGGCGATGTATCCGAGATAGCGGCCGCAGCCGGCGGCGCAGCGGTCGTTCATCTGAAAGCTGGTGACGAGGCCTTCGCCATCGAGCTGAATGGCCTTTGTGTCCTGTCCGCCGATGTCGAGAACGGTGCGCGTATCGGGGAACATGACGTGTGCGCCGAGGCCGTGACAGAGGATCTCGCTGCGGATCTGCTCCTTGGGAAAGGGCAGCCGCTGACGTCCGTAACCGGTTCCCACAGTCCCTTCCTCGACGAGGTTGGTCAGGCGCGCCTCTTCGACGGCTTCGCGCAGGCGGTCTGCGACCACGGCCAGAACCGGTGGTGCGTCATCGAGCGTGCGCTCGAGCGCGGCGCTGACGTGGCGCTCGAAGGCCCCCTCGAATCTCATGTTCTCGACCGTCAGAATCGCCGAGTCGAAGACGCCGCACAGCGCCTCGAAGGTGATGCCCTTCGGATCGGCGGCCTGTTCGGCGAGGTGCATGTAGTCGGCGGCGGCGAGATCGCGAAAGAAGTCGCTCTTCCGCTTTGCACCCGAGGAGAAGTGCGTCAGAGCGTTCTCGTGCATCTGCGCGGCGATGGCGTCCAGCTGCGACTTGAGAGCGCTCGACCATTGCCGGTGGCGAGGCAGGTCGGCGATGCGGTTCATCGCTCCGTGCAGCCCGTCGAGCTGTTCGAGGTGCTGGCGGAGGCGGAAATTGCGCTCCAGCGACGGCAGAAACTCGCTCTCGAGCGCCTGCCCGGTACCGTCGTCGCCGACCACGCGCGAGGCGAGCTCGCGCGTCAGCGTGAAGCGCGTGCGCACCAGCGCCTCTTCACGCACGACGCCGGCCGCCACGTCGTAGCTGCTGCGGCTGTTGGTGATGCCGCGGCCGATCACGTTGGATTCCTCGTCGAGAACCACCGCTTTCGTGGTGGTCGATCCGAGATCGATGCCGACGTAGACGCGCATCACGCCGCTCCCTGCTTCTGCTCGAGCATCTGGATGTAGCTCTCGATGCGGTTCTTGATGTTGGCCGCGGAGAAGTAGCGCGGATCGACGAGATCGCTCTCGATGAACGCGCCCGGAACGCCGGTGCGCTCCTCCAGCTGCCTCAGGATCAGCAGCTGACCGACGCTGAAGGAATTGCAGCTCTTCACGCTGTTGATCAGGAATCCGTTGGCGCTGTAGTCGCGGATGTAGCTCTCCAGCAGATCGACGCGCGTGGGCAGACCGAGGTTCGTGTAGCAGCCGAGACAATAATCGGCGAGCGTTTCCAGGGGATGGTCGGGATCGTGGCGGAACCCGCGGTCGTAGAGGCCGCCGACTTTCGTGTACGACGAGGCCACCACCACGGCATCCTCGTCGTAGAACATCCGCCAGAACTCGCGGAAGCTCGTCCAGTTCGGAGGTCCTTCGACGACCAGGCGGAACCTCTCCCGTTCCATCGGCCCGTCGGGTGTGATGGGGCCCGCTCCGGCGGCGACTCTTGCCTCGACTTCGCCGCGCAATGCACGGTAGTACTCGACCGCTCCGGCAGTGCCACGGAAAGCGCTGAAGATCGGGCCGATGTAGTAGACGCCTCCGAAGTAGGCGTCGATGGGCGACGGGCGGTTCTTGGCGCTCTCCAGCACCCAGACCAGATCGTCTTCAGCCTGCGACGATAGACGGAGCATCGATCGCAGCCGCTCCTGGTCGAACTTCTTCCCGCTCACGGCCTCGAGCTTGGGGATGACTTCGCTGCGCAATTGCTCGACGACGTACTCGCGCTGATGCGGCTCGATGCGACCGTTCGGCTGATACGGCACGTGGAGCATCGCCACCGGCACGTCGCCGTATTCGTGGCGCAGCAGCTCGAACCATTTCATGAACGTGAAGCAGCCGGTGTACGAGAGAAGAAGCAGATCGGGCTTCGGGAGCGGCTTGCCGGTCGGGCCGATGTTCCCCTTCTTCAGCATGCCGATGTCGCACTTCACATACGTGCAGACGTCTTCGCTGTGGCCCTGTTTCTCCGCCTCGGCGATGTACTCGCCGGAGAGCTTGCGCATCCCGGATTGCAGCGCGTTGATCTCGGGCAGGACGGGCAGCAGGTCGAACGAGCGCACCAGCTCATTGAGATTGCCGGGGACGAACGTGTAGACGACCTTCTTCCCCTCGTCGTGAGCTCGCGCCAGCGCGTCGTAGTGGTCGCCGATCATCTGCTTCTGGAGCAGCATCGACTCCTCTTTGCGGATATCAGTCATCGTTCACCTGTAGTCAGCCTCATCCTTCGCTCCACAATCGAATGGAGTCCGAGAACGTGCCGGCCTGCTCGCGGATGACGGCGAACTGGCCGGTATCTTCGGAGTACTTGAACTCGGTGTGCGGAATGCCGTGGCGATCGAGCGCAGCGACGAGCATCGGCTGGTCGAGCAATGCGGGATCGCAGAAGCTCGGCGCGCAGAAGACGACGCCTTCGGCCTGGTGCCGCCGCACGGACTCGAGCAGCGACCGCGCGCGATCGCCGTCCGGCTCGTAGCGCGACGCCGTCGTCGCGCTGTCGTGCAGATACGCCTCGACGAGGTTGTCGAGCGGATCGCCTTCCACGGGTACGTCCGATTGCAGCCAGCGAAGACCGAGGAGGAGATCGTCATCGACCACCCAGCAGCCGGCGCGCTCGAGCGTGACCACGAGGCCGTGGGGCGGCTGCTCGCAGAACATCCCCACCAGCACCACCCGGCTGCGATCCTGATCGCGCCGCTCCACGTCGAGCGGCGCGAGCTCGAGGTACGCGCGCAGCATCGCCGTGTGCTCCTCCGGCGGCAGCACGTTCCCGGCCCGCAGAAACAGATACACCTCGGAGAGCGGAAACACCCACGGCCTGACGCTGCGGGCGCTGTACAGCTCGCGGATCACGGCGCGGTTCTCGTTGTAGACGGCGATGCTCGCGCGCAGATCGTCGGCCGTCACTTTGCGGCCGGTGAGCCGCTCGAAATCTTCGATCAGGATCTGCAGCTCGCGTTTCCAGAAAACACCGCCGGCGCCGCTCTCGAAGTTCTGCGGTACGTCGACATAGTGGACGTAGCGATCCGGAAAGAGCATCGACCACATGCCGGACAAATTGCGCATGACGTCACAGATCGACGGGAAGAGCATGCCCTCGAGGAGGTCGAGTCGATGCGACAGCGCGAGCTCGATGGTGCTCCGCGGGATCCGGCAGATGTAACTCTGAAAGTACGCGTCGCCGCGGATGATCTCCAGGCGGTCGCCGCCGCCGACGATGCCGACAGGGAGCATGCCCGCCGCGTGGATCAGCTCCCGCGGCACGTAGATCGGCATGTGCCCCATCGCGCCGCGGCCGGTCTTCTC
>JADGOA010000231.1 GCA_017883215.1 Thermoanaerobaculia bacterium
CCCGCCGCAGTCGACTTCGGCACCGTCACGAAGGGAACGAGAGCGGCGCGTCAGCTGGAGATCACGAACAACGGAACGGCGCCGGCGAAGATCCATGTGACGCGCTCAAAGTGCCGCTGCCTCTACTACGAATACGCGCCTCAGGTCGGCATGAAGAAGAAGGAAACGATCACCGTGACCCTCGACGCCGCCCGCGCGAAGGTCGGGGCGCTCGACGAGACGATCTCCGTAACGGCCAACAAAGACCCGTCGCTGACGACGACCTTTCAGGTGACGGGGATGGTGAAGTAGGGCCGCCGCCCGGCCAGTTACTGAGTTACTGAGTTGCTCAGTTGGGTTCAGCGAAAAAACTCAGAAACTCAGCAACTCAGAAACTGGTGGACGGAGGCCAGCACTCGACTCTTGTAGCACCGCTCACCCCGACAGCCGCCGGCGTGCCCTACATTCGGGGGTGGGAGGCAGCCATGAAGCGCTTCGAATGGTCGGAGTGGTGGGAGGAGCGGAAACAGAAGTACCTCATCTCCGACGAGCCGTTTCTCGACCGGGACCGCTTCGCCTCGCTCTGTGTGGGGACGGGCTTGCCGGACATCCAGCAGCGGAGCACGTTCCGCTTTCGCAACGTGCGCGATGGCGCAGAACGGTTCATCGGCCGCAGCAAGAGCGGCGAGAAGCCGTTCGCGCGGATCTACACGCGGCTCGGCAATCCGACCACCGAATATCTCGAGCGGGTCCTCTTCCAGCTCGACTGTCAGCACCTGATCGATGCTGCCCTCGCCGCCGACGAGCGCGAGCCGACGGTAGGCAGCATGGTGCTGGCCTCCGGGATGGCGGCCATCTCCACGACGCTGCTCTCGCTGCTCGAGAGCGGGGACGGCATCATCGCCGGCAACGTCTACGGCTGCACGGACAGCCTTCTGCGGACACTTTCCAGGAAGTTTGATATCAATACATATTTCGTCGACACCACCGACAGTGCCGCGGTCGCAGAGGCGCTGCGGCTGCATCCCGAGGTGGCGGTCATCTTCATCGAGTCGCCCGACAATCCCACCCTGGCCATGTCGGACATCCGCGTCCTGGGCGGCCTGGCGCGCCAGCACGGCGCCCTGCTCGTCGTCGACAACACGTTCTGCACCGCCTATCTCCAGCAGCCCTTCCGCCTCGGCGCCGATTTCGTCGTCCAGAGCACCACCAAGTACATCAACGGTCATTCCACCTCCATCGGCGGAAACGTCCTCGGTCCCTTCCGCTTCATGAGCGCCGAGTTCTTCACCATGGCCAAGGACCTCGGCCCCACCCCCTCGCCGATGGACAGCTGGCTCAACGGTCTCTCCGTCCAGACGCTGCCGCAGAGGATCGATGCCGCCGTCGAGAATGCGGTCGATATCGCCGCCTTCCTTTCCCACCACCCGCGCGTCGAGCGCGTCTACTACCCGGGACTGCCATCGCATCCGCAGCATCACCTCGTCGGCCCTCAGATGCGCAACGGTGGGGCGATGATCGCCTTCGAGCTGGAAGGGGGCGCCCGGCCCGCGGAGCGGTTGATGAACTACTTCGCACGCCACGACACGCCGATGGAGCTCGCCGTGAGCCTTGGCTGCGTCATCAGCTACATCGAGCATCCGGCCAGCATGACCCACCACGTCGTTCCCGTCGCCGATCGTCTCGCCCGCGGCATCACCGACGGACTGGTGCGGCTGAGCGTCGGCCTCGAAGGGGCGTCGATCCTCCGCACCGCGTTCGAAGAAGGGCTGACCGAAGCCTATCGGGAGAAGCGGGTGGGGAAGAACGTTGGCGCTCTGGCACCGGCGGGTGGGTAGCGGGTGACGGGTGACGGGTGTCGGTTTTCCTTCCCGACACCCGTCACCCAACACCCGTCACCCCCTGTCACAGCTCCGCAACACAACGTCCCCTCGTCAAATAACTGACTGCCCCGTTCTTGACGCTGACCGGAAATTCTGGTGGACTGACTCGACGTTCAGCGAGCTGAATATCGAGACCAGATCGTGACCAGATCCAAAGAAGAAGTCGTTCAGGAGTTTCGCGTCCAGTCCCTGCAGGACGCCGCCATGCGCGTCATCTCCCGCATGGGCATGGCCGCTGCCACCATGCAGGAGATCGCCAAGGAGGCCGGGGTCGCCAAGGGAACGATCTACCTCTACTTCCGCGATCGCGACGAGCTCGTGGAGAAGACCCTTGAAACCGTTACCGCGAAGCTCCACGAGAGTGTCGATGCCGCGCTGCAGACCGATCAGCCGTTCGAACAGAAGCTGCGCGCCGTCATCGCCGCCAAGCTCCAGTTCTTCAGCGCCCACCGCGAGTTCTTCCGGCTCTACCTCTCCATGCGGATGCCGGAAGGAAACCCGCAGCAGCAGCGCCGTCAGAAGCGGACCTGCCAGCCGCAATACCGTGCCTGGATCGAGCAGATGGCCGGCGTGATGCGCGAGGCGATGGACAGCGGTGAGATCCGCCGCAGCGACCCCTTCCGCCTCGCTCTCTTCCTCGTGGAGGGGAGCACCGCCGTCGTCCTCGAGCGCATCACCGAAGACGCTTCACCGCCGGAAGCCGAAGACGTCGATCTCATCGTCGAGACGATTCTCGGAGGAATCTCTCTTCGCCGTCAGAAACGGAGTGCCCATTGAAAAGAGGCCTTTTCCTGTTGATCGCGGCCGCGGCATCTGCCGCCTTCGCGCAAACCGCGCCGCAGTCGCCGCCACCACTTCCGCCGGCCACCACGGCGGCGCCGGCGCCTGAGGCGACCGGCACCACGCGTCTGACACTCTCGGACGCGCTGAACCGTGCCCTGAGCGTCAACAACACCGTCGAGCGCTCCCGCGCCGACATCGGACTGGCCGAGGCGAACCGGAAGCTGCTCCTCTCGAACGTGTTGCCGCGAGTCAACGCCAGCGGCGCCGCCACGCGCAACAGCACGAGCGCCTCGTTCGGCAGTGCGGGCCAGCAGACCATCATCCTGGCGCAGAACGACTGGAACTACCGCATCGTTCTCTCGCAGCCGGTGTACGCCGGCCGCCGCGAGTTTCGCGCCTACTCGCAGGCGAAGCTGGGGGTGCTCAACGCCCGCGAGGCAGAGCTCGGGACGGAAGACGCGGTTCTGCTCCGCGTCGCTTCGAACTACCTCGGCATCGTCAACGCCGACGCGCGCATCGCCATCGAGCAGCGCAACATCGACATCGCCGAGCAGCAGCGCAAACAGGCCCAGGCGTTCTATGAGGCAGGGGAGACCACGCGCGTCGATGTCCTGCGCGCCGAGACGGCGCTGAAAGCGGCCCAGCGAGCGTTCACCCTCGCGCAGCAGGTCCGTGAGAACGCCGTGAGCCGCCTGCGCGCCGACCTCGACCTCGACACGAACATCGACGCCGTCCCGCCCGAGCGCGCGCTGCCGAGCCTTCCGGACGAGGCGGCGCTCGTCGGCCGCGCAGAGACAGGCCGGCCGGACATCGTCCTCGCCGAAAACAATCTCCGCATCGCCCAGCTCGAGATCCAGAAGCAGCATGGATTCTGGCTGCCCACCGTCACGTTCGACGGCGGTTTCATCCAGCAGAAGTCGCAGTTCCCCGCGCCGAAGTACTCGTACGGCGCGCTCCGCTTCAACATCCCGATCCTTCAGTCGGGTGAAGTCCAGGCGCGCGTCGCGGCGGCAAAGGAACACGAACTGCAGGCGCGGCTCGACCTCGACACGGCCAGAACGAGTGCCCGCGAAGATGTCCGGACGTCTGCCTCCGATCTCCGCTCGGCCGAGAAAACGCTTGCATTCGCGCAGGAGCAGCTCGGCGCCGCGGAGGCGGAGTACACGCAGGTGGCCGAGCTGTACCGGGCGCAGGAGGCGACCTCGCTCGACGTCGCTTCCGCCGAAGCGTCGCTCGCCGACGCGCGCCGCGCCGTCGCCGAGGACACGCTGAACCGCAATCTCGCCGAGCTTCGGGTCTGGTACGCGGCGGGATCGATCAAACCGGCGTTGGGACTGACGTCGCCCGCCACGGCAGCGACGCAGACAGCGGCCGACGCCATCATCACGACGAATGTGGCGCAGACACTCTTGTCTGCGCCAACCGCGGCACAGACAGGAGTGTCTGTGCCACACGCCAGGACCGTTGCCGATGCCGCGACGGAGAAAGAATCAGGAGCAGTTCAGAAATGACGCGTTCATTCAATCGCGCCCTCGTTGTCCTCGCCTTAGCCGTCGCTGCGTGCAGTAAACCCGAAGCGCCGAAGCCGGCCGCACAACACGCTCCGGCGCTCCCGTCGGACGTGCAGGCGGTCAGCGCTGCAGCGACGACGGCCGCAGCGCCGTCGACCGACGGGATGCCCACTGCTGCGCCCGCCGGCCAGGCCGCGGTGCCCGCCGTCGCCACCGCAAACGGCGACACGATCGTTGCCACGGGCGAGTTCGTCTCCCCCGTGCGCTCCGAGCTGGCCACGAAGCTCCCGGGCCGCGTGGCCAGCGTCTACGTCGACGAGGGGACGCGCGTGAGCAAGGGACAGCCGGTGCTCCAGCTCGAGACCGACTACGTTCGCCTCAACCTGCAGCGCGCCGAAGCTGATACGGCGCGCGCGAAAGCGGTCGCCGACGACGCGAAGAAGGATCTCGAGCGCAAGAAGGGATTGATTGCCAAGCAGTCGATCCCGCAGGCGACCTACGATCGGTCGCAGTCGGCGTACGAGCAGGCGGTGGCGGCAGTCCAGTCGGCGAGCGCTCAGGCGCAGCTGCTGCGTCAGCAGCTGGCGGACGCGACATTGCGCTCGCCGATCGACGGCGTGGTCGCCGAAAAGCGCACCGAGGTCGGGCAGCGACTGGGGGATCAGAACGTCACCATGGTGATCGTGCAGACCTCGCCCCTCAAGCTGCGCTTCCGCGTTCCGGAGCGTTATCTCGCGTCCGTGAAGCGCGGCCTAACGGTGCGAGCCACAGCCGATCCGTACCCGAACCAGGTATTCGAGGGAAAGGTGACGACCCTTGGCGGAGTCGTCGATTCGGCGACGCGGTCATTTCTGGTGGAAACGGAATTTGCGAATCGGGATGGAAGGCTGCTCCCGGGATTGTTTGCGCGCGTACAAATCGACATGAGATGAGGGGTCGGTGGTCGGGGGCCAGGGGTCGGGGAGATCTCGCGATGACCTGACTTCCCGAGCCCCGATCCCCGACCCCCGGTCTGGGCTCAGCAGCACGAAGGAACTCGCACATGCATAAACTCGCTGCAATCTGCGTCCGGCGGCCCGTCTTCGCGACGGTGCTGATCCTGTCGCTCGTGGTGGTCGGCTGGTTCGCCTATCTCCAGCTCGGCGTCGATCGTTTTCCGAAGATCGACTTTCCGACGATCGTCATCTCGACGCACCTCACGGGCGCCGCGCCCGAGGAGATGGAGACCGACGTCTCGGACAAGATCGAGGAAGCGGTCAACACGATCAGCGGCATCGACCAGCTCCAGTCGATCTCGTCCGATGGCAATTCCCAGGTCATGGTGCAGTTCGTCCTGGAAAAGGACGCCGACGTGGCCGCGCAGGAAGTTCGCGACAAGGTCAACACGATTCTGCGCGACCTGCCCAAGGATGCCGATCCTCCGCTGATCCAGAAGTTCGATCCCGACTCGGTACCGGTTCTGGCGATCGCGCTTTCCGGTCCGGCGCCGATCCGCGACATCACGGAGTTCGCGGACAAGAAGCTCCGGCGCCGGCTGGAGTCGATCAGCGGGGTCGGCCAGGCGACGATCGTTGGCGGGCGGGCGCGGCAGATCAACGTCGTCGTCGACACCGAGAAGCTGACCTCGCTCGGTCTCACCACAGCCCAGCTGGTGGGCGCGCTGCAGACGCAGAACGTCCAGATTCCAGGGGGCCGCGTCGAGCAGGGGCTGCGCGACCTGTCGCTGCGCACGTACGGCCGCGTCGGCGCGCCGCAGGAATTCAGCAGCATCTCGATCATGACGCGCAACGGTTATCCGGTGAAGGTCGGGGACGT